>JAILPF010000359.1 GCA_024699575.1 Acetatifactor sp.
TATCGATTCAGTTTATGACATTTGGCCTTATATACATCGGACATACCGCCGGTACCGATTTTTTCCAAAATCTCATAGCGGTCTCCTATCATCATTCCTATCTTAACCATATAGTTTCTCCATTCTAAATTCTCAGCATTCCTTACGACTCTGTCCGAGGGGCTCAATCAGGATAACTGAAATATTATCTCTTCCCCCACTTTTGTTGGCCGCTTCCACGAGCTTTTCAGCACCTTCTACAATGTCTCTCGCTCCGCTGAGTATCATGCGGATTTCCTCATCCTCCAACATATTGGTAAGTCCATCCGAGCACATAAGTACAATGTCGCCTTCTGTCATCTCTACCGTAAAGTAGTCAGGCTCCACATTTTCTCCTGCTCCAACCGCCCGGGTAATAATGTTCTTATCCGGATGATTTCTTGCTTCATCTTTGTCAAGTCCACCCCTTCTGACCATCTCGGCCACCCAGGAGTGATCTCTTGTAATCTGTCTGATTTTATCATTGACAACATATAATCTGCTGTCTCCTACATTTGCAACCTGCAAAAATCTTCCAAGGCACGTGGCAGCCACCACCGTGGTACCCATCCCTTTCATGTCAGATTCCTCACTTGCTTTCTTTCTGATAACCGTATTTGCAGCTTCTATGGCTTTTCCCAGAATTTTCACCGGATTCTTTTCAAAAGATTTTTCAATCTCTCCCACCATTGTTTCCACCGTCAATTTGGATGCATAATCACCGGCATTATGACCCCCCATCCCATCTGCCACGATAAAAACATTTGGCAGATTACCGATGGGGTTCTCCTGAGTAAATACATAATCTTGATTTTCTTTTCTTTTTTTTCCTACATCGGTTATGGAAAACGTCTTAAGCACGTCCCTTTTCCTCCAATTTATAGCTACGGCGGAGCTGCCCGCAGGCACCATCTATATCTCTGCCCATTTCCCTTCTAATTGTACAGTTTATTTTGTTTTTTTCAAGTATATTTTTGAACCGCTGTATTCTGTCGGCGTTTGACTGAACGTAATCCCGCTCCTTTATAGGATTGACAGGAATCAGATTAATATGACAGCAGAGAGGCTTCGCAAGTGCAATCAATTCCTCAGCATCCTCATCTGTGTCATTTACTCCGCCCACCAGACTGTACTCAAAAGTAATTCTCCGACCGGTTCGGTCAAAATAATAACGGCATACATCCATCAGCTCATCAATCGAATAGCTGTTGGCAATCGGCATAATATTTCTTCGTTTCTCATCCGTCGTTGCATGAAGAGATAATGCAAGCGTAATCTGAAGATGTTCGTCCGCAAGTTGTCTCATTCGGGGGACAATACCGCAGGTGGACACCGTAACATTTCTCTGACTGATATTCAGCCCGTTCTCATCCGTCAAAAGTCGAAGAAATTTCAGGAGGTTATCATAGTTATCCATGGGTTCTCCCGTTCCCATCACAACCACATTGGACACCCTCTCCCCGGTACTTCTCGTAATCGAATATATCTGATCCAGCATCTCAGCAGGAGTCAGATTTCTCTCAAGACCATCCAGGGTGGATGCACAGAATTTACATCCCATACGGCATCCTACCTGTGAGGAGATACAGACACTGTTCCCATGCTTATAACGCATCCAGACACTCTCCACCACATTGCCATCCCGCAGGGCAAATAAAAATTTCTTGGTGCCATCCAGCTTGGATTCCTGCACACGCACAGTTTCCAACGTCGTGTACTCAAAATTTTCATTACATTTTTCACGGAACTCCTTTGAGAGATTTGTCATATCCTCAAAGCCGGGAACCAGCTTCACATGCATCCAGTCATACATCTGTTTTGCACGAAAAGCTTTCTGTCCCATGTTGCTCATCACCTCGGTGAGTTCCTTTAGATCGAGGGATTTAATATCTATTTTCTGCATGCTCATTTCCTTCTACCGTTCTCTCCTAAGCTTCGCAAAGAAAAATCCATCTGTTTCCTGAAAGCCGGGAAGCAGCTGCACTCCTTCTTTGTCTATGGAAAACGGAAACCGTTCACAAATCCACTGAACCATCTCTTCATTTTCGGCAGGATTGATGGTGCAGGTACTGTACAATAATGTTCCACCCGGTTTCACATATCGCCAGCTGTTTTCAACGATGGACTTCTGCAATGCTGTAATCTCTGCCAGGCTCTGCGGACTTACGTGATACTTGATGTCTCTCTTTTTCCCCATCACACCAAGCCCGGAGCAAGGAACATCCATAAAAACAACATCTGCTGTCTCCAAAAAACGTTCATCCGGGACTGTTGCATCCCAGACCTCGACCTGTACATTTCCAAGGCGCATTCTCTCAAGATTCTCCTGAATACGGGCTGTCTTGGGCTCAGAGACATCTCTGGCAAGAACCTTTTTTGCCATCTCTGCAGCAAGCATAGTTTTTCCTCCGGGTGCTGCACAGATATCCATTACGAAATCATCCGGGGCAATATCCGCAGCCTCCACTGCCATCGCAGAGCTGGCATCCTGTACAACAAAATAACCTTCCGCATATCCGGGCAGATTTTCCACTCCTTCCAGATGATATGCCAGATAAATATAAGGAAGAAGACTACTCTGATGAAGTTCCACTCCCTGTTCTTTTATCTTTCCAAGAATCTTGTCTTTGGTTTTGTCATCCAAGTCTTTACGAAAACGAAGTGAAACCGGATGAATCCGAAGCATTCCCTCCAGAATTTTCTCCGTGCCCTCTCTCCCGTATCTTGAAAGCCACTGCATAACAATCCATTCCGGCATGGAATACTTTACCTGAAGATATTTCACCGGCTCCGTCCTATCATCCGGCAGGGGAAGCGCGGACTTGCCTGCAGATACTTTTCTGAGCACAGCATTGACAAAGCCCTTTAGATTCTGAAATTTTCTCTTTCCTGCCAGTTTACATGCCTCATTTACAGCTGCAGAATCCGGCACGCTGTCCATATAGACAATCTGGTACACGCCCATCCGCATAAGACATCGGATGAATGGCTTCATTTTTCTGACAGGGACACTGGAATACTCATCCAGATAATAATCCAACTCAATCTTGCGCTCAAGCACGCCTTCTGTCAGACGTTTGATAAAAGCTTTGTCCCTTCCATCCAGGAAATCATATTTATCTAAAACTGCTTTCAATACATTGTGGGAAAGTGCCTCGCCCCTCTCCAGTGAAAGAAGGGTATCCAGCACAATCTCCCTGACATTTTCTGCCATGCGATATCCTCATTTCTATTCAAACATTTCTATCCTAAAATTTCTCCGGCCATAACCTTTACACCAAGCAGGAAATCATGCGTACTCATACGTTTCTTTCCTTCCAGCTGCACTTCCTTTACCGCTAAAAGTCCCTTTCCGGTTGCCACTTTGAAGTCCTCTTTCGTCACTTCAACGATTTCTCCGCACTGACCGTCTACAGAAAGTTTCTCCAGTGGAACAGCCTTCCAGATTTTAAGCTGTTTGCCCTTGTACGTAGTATAAGCACTGGGCCATGGATTCAGTCCCCGGATTAATCGGTCAATCACAACTGCATCCTTCGCAAAATCAATACATCCGAGAGTCTTTTTAATCATAGGAGCGTAACAGCTTAATTCATCCTGCTGCTTTTGGGGAGTGAGTTTTCCTTGAACCAAAAGTTCCAGTGCCTCAACAATTGCTTCGCCACCCGCTTCCATCAACTTGTCATGCAGTGTTTCAAAAGTCTCATCCTGTGCAATTGCCACCTTTTTACAATATAGCATATCTCCTGTATCGATTCCGGCATCCATCTGCATAATAGTAACTCCGGTCTCCTTTTCCCCATCCAGAATCACATGCTGGATAGGAGATGCACCTCTGTATTTCGGCAAAAGCGAAGCATGAATATTCAGGCATCCGTATCTTGGCATATCCAATATCTCCTGAGATACAATCTGCCCGAAGGCAGCTACCACAAACACGTCTGCCTCATAGCTTCGAAGTGTCTCAACAGCTTCCGGTGTCTTAATCTTCACAGGCTGAAAAACCGGAATCTGATGCTTTACCGCACACTCTTTCACAGGGGAGAAAATCAGTTTATCACTTCTTCCCTTCGGCTTATCCGGCTGAGTTACCACCAATGTTATCTCATGTCCTGCATCAATCAATGATTCCAGCGCACCGGCTGCAAAGTCCGGTGTTCCCATAAATACTATTTTCATGCAAATTAACCTCTTCTATTCTTCTTCATCCTCTTCCATCACAGTATCCATCAGGTCGCCCTCAACCTTTTCCACATAGATATGTCCATCAAGGTGATCCAGCTCATGGCAGATTGCTCTTGCCAAAAGTTCTTCTCCCTCCAGTGTAAAAGGCTTCATATTAATATCCAGAGCTTCTGCTTTTACATAATTGGGTCTTGTAACAATCCCACATTTTCCGGGTACACTAAGGCATCCCTCCTGTCCGGTCTGTTCTCCATCCGTAGCAATAATCCTGGGATTAATCAATACATACGGATCCTCTCCTGTCACATCAATAACTACAATACGTTTTAATATTCCCACCTGTGGTGCGGCAAGACCCACTCCGTTTGCCTCATACATGGTCTCCAGCATGTCTTCAATCAAATCTTTGATGCGCGGAGTCATCTCGGTAACTTCCTTACATTTTTTTGTCAGCACTTCATCTCCGTATTCTCTGATATTTCGAATAGCCATTTTTCTCTTCCTTTCTTTATTGCAAATTCATTTATCCTATAAAGTATTCATCGGGTCAAAATCAAACAAAACAGTCTCCGGGTATTTTTCACTTTTCAACAGTTCCTCCAGCATATCCTTCACACTTACCAGTCTGTTATATTCTGTATCCTTGATATAGAAAACAAACCTGAAGATATCTTTTATCTTGCCGATGGATGCCGGAGCCGGTCCGATAACCAATATGTTTTGATCAAAGTTTCGTACTCTCACTGCAAGATATCCTGCCAGTTCTGTTCCTCTTTCCTCAGACTGACTGTATATCTGTACTGCCAGCATATGTGCAACCGGAGGATATCCCAGCATTTCCCGATACAGAATTTCCTCCTGATAGAAGCCCTGATAATCCTGGGCTGCGGCATAGGTAACCGCATAGTGTTCCGGCTGATATGTCTGTATCACAGCCTCTCCCGGAAGTTTTCCTCTCCCGGCTCTTCCAACAGCCTGTGTCAAAAGCTGAAACGTTCTCTCGCCGGCTCTGTAATCTCCTGCTGCCAGAGACAAGTCTGCAGCCAGAATACCAACCAGCGTCACCCTCGGGAAATCATGTCCCTTTACAATCATCTGCGTTCCCACGAGTACATCCGCCTCACCGTTCGCAAAGGCGGAAAGAATTTTTTCATAACTTTCTTTCGTCTTTGTGGTATCAGCATCCATACGCAATACTCTGACACGCGGAAACATTTCTTTTAGCTTTTCCTCTATCTGCTGGGTCCCCGCGCGGAATCCACTGATATATTTGGAACCGCACTGCGGACAGATCTTAGGCTTTGGCTCGGTATAGCCACAATAATGACAAATAAGCTGTCCATTTCCGTGTTCTGATAATGACACATCGCAGTGCGGACATTTCATAACATGTCCACATGCCCTGCAGGAAATGAACCCTGCATATCCACGCCTGTTTAAGAACAAGATGGATTGCTCCTGCCTGGCGAGCCTGTCCGCCAATAACTCCTGAAGCTTTCTGCTAAAAATGGATCGGTTACCTTCTTTTAACTCCTGCCTTAAGTCCACCGTATGAACTGTCGGCAGGCTTCCGCCCGTCAGTCTCTCATTCAACTCAAACAGCTTGATTTCCCCCAGGCTTGCTCTGTAGTAAGCTTCCATGGAAGGAGTCGCCGATCCCAAAACCACCATGGCGTCCTGTAATTTCGCAACCTCAAAAGCAGTCTCCCTGGCATGATATTTCGGTGCTGCTTCGCTTTTATAACTTCCCTCATGTTCTTCATCCATCACAATTAATCCCAGATTGGGAAAGGGGGTAAACAGAGCAGACCTTGGACCGATTATCACATCGATTTCTCCCCGCTTGGCTCTCTCACACTGATCGTATTTTTCTCCCGGGGAAAGCGTGGAATTCATCACGCTGACCCGATCTCCAAAGCGTTTGTAAAAACGAAGCAACGTCTGATAAGTAAGGGCAATCTCAGGAATCAGCATAATTGCCTGTCTGCCCCGGTCGATCACTTCCTGAATCAGCTGCATATACACTTCTGTTTTACCACTTCCGGTAATTCCATGAATCAGATAGCTTCCCCGTTCCCCGCCGTCAAAATCCTGCATTACTTCCGTGACAATTCTGGCCTGGTTGACGCTGAGTTTGTTTGGTACCTCTTCTTTTGTCTTCACTCTTACAGGATTACGATATCCTGTCTCGCTAACAACTCTGACCGCCCCGGCCTTTTCCAGACTGTTTATGGTTGATGCAGAGATTCCCAGTTTTGATGTAATCCACTCTCTTGGTATGATTTCCTGATTAAGAAGTTCCCTAAGCAGTCTTGCTTTTGCCGTCTGATGCTTTCTCTCACACTCTCCGTAGAGTGCAATCAATTCCTCTCTTCCAATCAAACGCTGCACATATTTATGTTCCAATTGTTTTACCGATTGCTTTGCCGGAAGTACAGTCTTTAGAGCCTGAATCATGGTGGCGCCATAGTTTTTTCGTATCCACCCTGCCAGTGCAATCATCTTATCTTCCACAGATACATCCTTTTCTCCCAGCCCTGCTATCTCCTTCATGCGAGCCGGATCAAAATTACAGGTATCCGATATGGAAGTCACATATCCCTTGATGATTCGATTTCCATTGCCGAAAGGAATCGTAACGCACATACCTATTTCCAGAATATCCATCAGTTTTTCGGGAATG
Organism: Acetatifactor sp.; assembly: GCA_024699575.1. Classification (GTDB taxonomy): domain Bacteria; phylum Bacillota; class Clostridia; order Lachnospirales; family Lachnospiraceae; genus Acetatifactor. The sequence goes on from JAILPF010000359.1 coordinate 6,884, forward strand.
CGGTACTGAAAAGGTCTATCCAGTTTTTCATGGGAAATATCTACGATAACATCTGCGTACAATTCCCTCATTTATAATACCTCTTATCGTCCCTGCAAAATATCCCGGATTAAATCTCTTTCATCCATGGGATATTTTACTCCTTTTATCTCTTGGTAATCCTCATGCCCCTTTCCGGCAAGCACAATGATATCTCCCGGTTCTCCATGGGCAATTGCATAAGCGATTGCCTCTTTACGGTCACAGATTTCCACATATTTTCCCGAGGTTTTTCCGATACCAGCCTTAATGTCATCGATAATAGCCTGAGGTTCTTCAAATCTCGGATTATCGGAAGTTATGATGGTCAAATCAGCCAGATTTCCGCTGACCTCTCCCATCTCAAATCGTCTCTGTCTGGAACGGTTTCCTCCACATCCAAAGAGGCAGACCAGCCGATGGGGCTCATACTCCTTTAACGTGGTCAGCAGGCTTTCAAGCGCCATTGCATTGTGCGCATAATCAATCAATAAGGTAAAGTCATCCGATACTTTCACCATCTCGATACGTCCCTTTACATGAATCGAGAGCAGCGCTTTTTGGATATCCTTCGCCTTTACCCCAAAGTGCCTGCAGATTGCAATAGCAGTCAATGCGTTATATACGCTGAATCTTCCCGGAGTCGGCACTTCTACATCAAAATCCATAAGTCCTGTCACGTGGAATGCAACCCCAAGTTCACCGGGCTTATGTACAAGTCTTAGATTCTCTGCACGAAGGGCACAATCTTCTCCCATTCCAAAGCTTTCCAGTTCGCAGGTATGTCCCTCCACAACATTTTGCCAGTGAGAATCATCTCCGTTCACTATTCCTACCTTACACTGTCTGAACAGAAGTCCCTTGCATGCCATATACTCTTCAAAGCTGGAATGTTCATTGGGTCCGATATGGTCCGGCTCCAGATTGGTAAAAATACCGTAATCAAAAAGAAAGCCTTGGGTTCTATGCAGCATCAATGCCTGTGAGGAAACCTCCATCACTACAGTGTCTAGTCCTGCATCCACCATCTGCGCAAAATATTGTTGTAACAGGTAAGACTCGGGGGTCGTATTCTCTGCATGGATATGCGTTTCTCCGATAATCACTTCAATGGTTCCGACCAGTCCCACCTTATGCCCCGCATTTTCCAAAATGGATTTCACAAGATATGTGCTTGTGGTCTTACCCTTTGTACCGGTAATTCCAATCACCTTTAATCGTTCAGCAGGATGTCCGAACCATGCGGCAGATAGGAATGCCATGGCATATCTGGTATTCTCCACTTTGATGACAGTGACCTCAGACTCTGCATCCAAATCTACATCCTTTGATACCACCAGCACGGATGCTCCTTCTTTTACAGCCTGCACCGCAAAATCGTGTCCGTCAAACTTAGCACCTTCAATGCATAGAAATAAACAGTTCTTTTCCACTTTTCTGGAATCATATACTACAGCTGAAACATCTTTGTCCAGTTGTCCCCTTACACACTCATATGAAATATCTTTTAATAGTTCTTTCAAATACATATCAATAAACCTCGCAATCTAAGCATACAGTTTATTTTACTCTATTTTTCGTTTTTCTACCACCCTTTTTTCTTCCAAACGCAAAGGAGCCTCGGCTTATGCCAAGACTCCTTGCGATTTTCTTATGAGGGGGGGAGATAGTGAGTTAATCAACTATCTGAGATAATCATACAAATAAAATGTGTCCAAAGTATGTCCATTCTCTATAATAATTCTAAAATATAAATGAACTATTCAAAACCAAATTCGAAAATCCTTATAAACTCAAGCGTAATACTGCATTAAAATCTGCTTTTCGGTCTTGCCGCGATAATTGTTCATTCCAAGCTGATAAACCACCGAAATAGGGAAATTTCCTCTGCCATCATAAAGCATTCGGGCGCTATTCTCGCCGAATCTCTCCTCTAAGAAGCTGTCAAATTTATCCAGGGAGCCAAAAAAAACCAACTGTTCCCTTCTCCCCTCCGGTGTTTCCACCGTAAATCTAGCAAAATTCTTATTTTTCCCCATCTTAAGTCCAGATTGAAATATTAAGTTCTTCTGCGCAAACAAAGGCTTGGGGTTACCCACACCAAAGGGTTCCAAAAGTTCCAACTGTCGTGCAAGATTTTCATCGGCATAGCTTATCGGCATCGGAACATCAATGTGAACTTTCGGGCAGAAATCCTCCTCCGTCAAATGACAGCCTTCGTTCAAAGCCTTTCTCAACGGCTCGATATTTTCCTCCAGCATAGAGAGTCCGGCTGCCAGTTTATGTCCACCGTATTTGGTAAAAAAATGTTTCACCTTCGTCATCTCATCATACATATGATAGCCTTCCATCGAGCGACCGGAGCCCTTTACTCCTTCCTCACCTTTGGTCAGGATGAAAACAGGTCGGTTGAACTGTTCCCGAATTCGGCCGGCAATAATACCCGCCAGGCTCTCGTGAACATCCGGCAGATAGATTACCATCACCTTGTCCCCCTCCATATGATGTTCCTGAAGGTAGATTTGTGCAGCCTCAACACCCTTTAACGTCAGATTTTTTCTGCTGTCATTTAGTTCCTTCAGTTCTCTCGCCATACGCATGGCATCCACCTTTGTCATGCTCTGCAGAAGCTCCAGCCCTCTCTTCGCCGTATCCAGCCGTCCTGATGCATTCAGGCAAGGGCCAATGACAAACCCAAGATGATAGGCGGAAAGCTTTCCTGCATCCAGTTCATTCACCTCAATGAGTGCCCTTAATCCCTCATTGCGACTTGCTGTCATCCTGATTAATCCTTCGCGCACAATAATCCGGTTCTCATCTTTTAGTTCCATTACATCACATACCGTGGATAACGCTGCAAATTCCAACAGTTCCTCAAGCGTATTTTTAAGCGCAGTGCTTCCCGTTTTCTCAGCGAGAGCCTGCATCAATTTGTAAGCCACCACTCCTCCGCAGATTCCCGGGAAGGGATAATGGCAACTTAATTGTTTCGGGTCTACAACTGCCAGCGCAGGAGGCAGAATTTCCGTTCTGGTACCGTTTTCCTCCAAATAAGGCACCTCATGGTGATCTGTGACAATCACCTGCATCCCCATGCTGTTTGCAAGTGCAATCGGTTCACTTGCCGCAATTCCGTTATCACAGGTAATAATCATTTGAATACCATCGGAAGCCGCTTCCCTGATTAGGCCCTCGCTCAGTCCATAACCGTCATGAATTCTGTGCGGAATAACCGTATCAACATTTCCGCCCAGTATCTGAAGACCTTTCGTCAAAATAAAAGAAGAACAGATTCCGTCCACATCATAATCTCCGATAACACGAAGCCTTATGTCCCCCTCTATAGCACGTTGAATCTCTTCCACCGCTCTGTCCATATCCTTCATAAGCCATGGAGAGTGACAATCCTGTAACGTGCCATAGAGGAAGAGACGCGCCTGTTCTTCCTCTACCAAATCTCTGTTTCTCAATATTCTTGCAAGCACCGGTGAAATCTGCAAATCCGCTGCCCACTTATCAAAATCCGCCTTTTTTGCGGCCACAAACCATTTTTCCATCGCGCAATCCTCCGCCGCTTATTCTATCATAAACGGAGGAATCCGGCGAGTTTTTTCTGTATCATTTCAGCTTTTCTTTATAAAAGTTGTTCCGCATTTCTGACATCTGATTTCAATCTTTCCACGTCCTCTGGGAATACGAATTTTCTGCTTGCAGGACGGACATTTGTAGATATGATACGTTTTACTTTGCTGAATACGGTTTTTCCACTGCAAAAGTTTTTTCTTTACCTGATATTCATAGCGCATGTATCTGGCATTTTCAGCCTGCCTTTTACCAAAGTTACGGGACATCATACGAAAATAAGCCCAAATGATTGTTGCAAGTCCTATCAGATAAAAAAATTTGAGTCCGAAAGCAGATACAATAAAGAATATCAGCGACAAGATCATCAAAAAACGATTGAGTCCATCACTCCCATATCTTCCCTGCATAAAGCGATATATTTTTTCTCTCATAAACTT
>JAILPF010000363.1 GCA_024699575.1 Acetatifactor sp.
AGGACAACACCATTACGACTGACAGCTGCAGGTGAGGTATACGCAGAGTGGGCCCAGAATGCAATTTTATCAGAAAACGAAATGGAAAAGGTGCTGGGAGATATTGCAGAATTTAGATATGGCAGACTATCTATAGGAACGACACCTTATGGGGCGGCATGGATATTACCCGATGTTGTTTCGGAGTTTACCAAAAGAAAACCCAATGTCGAGCTTCATATACATGAATATATTGAACAGGAACTTTCGCAGCATGCAATAGCAGGGGAATTCGATTTTGCGATATCTACAACACCGGTGGATGACAGGGATTTTAATATAGAGAAGCTTATGATGGAAAAATATGTGTTGGCTGTTCCTACACAGATGATCGAAGAGATTAACCCTCCGATAAGATATGGAAAAGATGGGAAGAAATATGTACTTTTGCATAGCTTTGAGGATCAGCCATTTATTCTGATGGACAAAAAATATTACCTCTACAGAATGGTAAAACGAGCATTGGACAGCATAGAAGTTAATCCTAAAACTGTGTGTTACTGTAGTAGTATGTCTGCTATATATAACCTGGTTTCAAAAGAAACCGGGGTGTCGCTTCTGCCAGCCTGCATGAGTAATTCTTTAAATCCGAATATATCCTTCTTCTATATGGACGATATACAGGATACAAGACCCATATATCTAAGCTATAGGAAAAACAAATATCTTACCAACGCGGCGAGAGATTTTATTGAAACCTTTCAGGCAAAATGGGAGAGCAAAAACTTATAATATAACCTAAAGCTTATGCCTTTTATACTTTATTAAATATTTGACCCTATTTTTTGCGAATGCTATTCTTCAGATATATTTTTTTGAAAAGGGAGAGTGACATTATGAAAAAAATAATAAAAGGTGGAAATGTGGTTTTTGAAAATGAGGTAAAAAAGGCAGATATACTAATCAATGATGAGAAGATTGAAGCAATATATTCACCCGGATCCTGTGAAGAGGAAGGAGAAATCATTGATGCAAGCGGGATGTATGTTTTCCCCGGAACAATAGATCCACACAGTCACCTGGACAATCATGTTCCGCTGGATCAGGCTACACTGCTGGATTCTAAACGTCAGGCGATTGGCGGGCTAACAACAATGGTTCCTTTTATAAAACTTTTTGGGAGTTTTAAAGAAGAGCTGCCAAATGTAAAACAAATTATGGAAGAAAATAGTTTGATTGATTTTGGATTTTCATGTTTTCTTTTTTCAAAGCAGCAGTTCGCAGAAGTAGAAGATGTAGTAAGAGATTTCGGAGTTACGTCCTTTAAGTTCATATTTGATAAACAGGATATTGTACATCTCTGGTACCCTATTGAGAAGGAAAATTGTCTGACTCTGGATAAGGGTGATTTCTACTATATACTGAAAAGACTAAGAGAAATATCGCCGAAACTTGTTTTGTGTGTACACTGCGAAGATCCGGATATTTTCAGGAGAATAGAGAGTGATGTAAAAGAACAGTCGGGACCGGAAGATGCTCTCAAACTATCAACATATGATAAGGTAAGACCCGGATTTTGTGAGACCGTAACTATGGCTGACACGATGTATATCAATCATGTTTTAGATGGAAATGTGTATATGGTTCATACGGCAAACGGTGATTCTGTAAAAATGTACGAGACTTTGAGCAAAGAATTTCCAAGCAATTACACCATGGAAACATGTCCTCAGTATCTTACCTTTAGTGTGGAGGATGCAAAGTGTGGCGTGCTTGGAAAAGTGAATCCTCCAATACACCATGACAGTGATAGGGAAGCACTATGGAAAGGAATACTTGATGGAACGGTTAAATGCATAGGTACAGATAATGTACCCGCATATATGGAACATAAACAGCCGAAAGGAAACGATTTGTGGACAACGGCACTTGGATTTGGCACGCCGGGACTTATTTTGCCGACACTTATAACGTATGGATATTTTGAAAGAAACATTCCTCTGTGGAGACTGGCACAGGTGTCAAGCACAAATGTAGCTAAAAAATTCAATCTGGAGACGAAAGGACAGATTAAACCGGGGTTTGATGCTGATTTTGCCATTGTAGATTTAGACTGGGAAAGAACGATAACGAAAGATCTTTTTGGATGTAGCGACTATTCCATCTATGAGGGAATTACATATAAGGGCTGGCCGAGATATACGATCAGCAGAGGTGAAATTATTCAGAAAAATGGTGAAATAACTGCAAAACCCGGCAGAGGGAAATATCTGTTTCGGAAGATATGATAAATAATCATAAGAGGAGAAGCATATGGAGCGTTATATAATCACTATCGGAAGAGAGTTTGGAAGCTGCGGAGCAGAGATCGGAAAAGGACTTGCTGAACGACTTGGCATTAGATACTATGACAAAAAGGTTATATATATGGTGGCTGATGAAATGAGTGTTCTCCCCAGTGATATTTCGGCGAATGATGAAAAATATTCTAAGGGAAATCGCTATATCAGAAGGACAGACAGCAAAATTAAAGCTCGATCAGACGAGATTACTAATTATCAGGCTACGGTAATCAGAAGACTTGCCACACAAAGCAATTGCCTTTTTGTTGGAAGATGCGCGGATTATTATCTGCAGGACAGAAGCGATGTAATTAACATTTTTATTTATGCTCCCTTTGAGAAGCGGTGTGACACAGTTGGGAACAGACTGTTAAAAAGCGGTCAGATCCCGTTTGACTACAATTCCATTGAAGAATATAGGCTGAAAATACAAGAGTATGTTGCTGCGACAGACAGAGAGAGGCATGATTACTATAAATTTGTTACTGGACATAACAGACTTGACAGAAGTAATCACCAGATTATGCTCGACAGCAGTTGCTATGGGGTGCAAGGGGCAATTGATATTCTGGAATTGGCGGTGAAAACAGCGTTGAAGAATTCCAAAGCATTTGACAAAGGTGTGAGTGCCTATGGTAGATAGTTTTATTTATGCATTTCAGGCAATTACGCCGGTAGTCTTGTTGATTGCATTAGGCTTCTTTTTGAAGGAGCTTGCCTTTTACGATGAGGTGTTTCTAAAGCAGGCTAATCGACTGGTATTCTATGTGTTCTTGCCTGTGATGCTATACATGAACATATATGAGGTGGCAGATTTAGGCGAGATTAACTGGATGCTGACAGGTTACGTGATGCTTATAGTGCTGGGACTGTTTCTGTTCTCCATCGGTGTGGTGTTGCTATGGGTTCCGGACCATAAGCAAAGAGGCGTGGTCATGCAGTGCATATTTCGCTCCAACTATGCCATTATCGGACTGTCGTTTGCACAGGCACTGAGTGGGAGTAAGGCTGTCGCAGTGGTTGGGGTATTGAGCGCTTTTACAATTCCCTTGTACAATGTCCTTGCAGTGTTGTCCATGTCCATTTTTATGCACGAGCGCAAAGAGAAGACAAATTTCAAAGAGGTCGCAAAAAAAATCATGCATAACCCGTTGATCATAGGTTGTCTTCTGGGACTTGGCACGCTCTTGATCAGGCAGTATATTCCCACAGATGTAAACGGACATTCTTGCTTTTCCATCCGGGAAGATGGGAAATTTTTTTATTCGTTTCTTGCTTATTTGGCTAAAGCTTCTACTCCGGTGGCGTTGATCGTATTGGGAGGACGATTTGATTTCAAAGCGGTAAAAGGGTTGTGGAAGCAGATTTCCATAGGAGTTGTGGGACGATTGATCATAGCACCGATCTTAGGCATAGGTGTTGCATATTTGATTTCGAGCCAAACCGGACTGCTTAATCTCGGCACGGCAGAGTATGCGGCATTGGTTGGATTGTTTGCCTCGCCGGTGGCGGTTTCTATCGCCGTTATGGCAGAGGAAATGGATAATGACGCGGTTTTGGCAGGTCAATATGTGGTGTGGACAAATATAGGTGCAATCTTCACCGTGTTTGTCACAGTTGTAGTTATGCGGATGATGGGATTACTGATGTGATCAAGCCATCGATATGGTGGAATGAGGTTTTTGTGGCTGGAACCATATCTTCCCCAAATGGAACCTATGAGGACCTCGGTACTTGCACAGCGTCCTGTGCTGTGTTAGTACCGCTAGGTCCGAGTCGGAGCGAAAGCGTTTCCATTTTGGGAAGATATGGTTCATCACTTTTTCTTAAAAAATCGTTGCAAATAGATAACCTCTATGATACAATGAGAACAGTTGCAATGACAAAAAATTAACAATCATAAAGTCATCAAAACAAACTAATTTGGAGGAAAAAGAAATGGCAAAGAAAGTTGTATTGGCAGGTGCCTGCCGTACCGCAATCGGAACAATGGGTGGTTCCTTAAGTACTACTCCTGCAGCAGATCTTGGTGCAATCGTTATCAGAGAAGCACTTAAGAGAGCAGGTGTTGCTCCTGAAGCAGTAGATCAAGTATATATGGGATGTGTAATCCAGGCAGGACAGGGTCAGAACGTTGCTCGTCAGGCATCCATCAAGGCTGGGCTTCCTATTGAAGTACCTGCTGTTACCATGAATGTGGTATGCGGATCAGGTCTTAACTGTGTAAACCAGGCAGCACAGATGATCATGGCAGGAGATGCTGATATTGTTGTAGCAGGTGGTATGGAAAATATGTCCATGGCTCCCTACGCAATTCCTCAGGCTCGTTATGGTTACAGAATGAACAATGGTACTCTGGTAGATACCATGATCAAAGATGCTCTGTGGGATGCTTTCAATGATTATCATATGATTAAGACAGCAGATAACATCTGCGAAGAATGGGGACTTACCCGTGAAGAACTTGATGAGTTTGCACTTAAGAGCCAGCAGAAGGCAGAAGCTGCTCAGAAGAATGGTGCTTTCAAGGCAGAAATCGTTCCTGTTGAAGTTAAGAAAAAGAAAGAAACTGTTATCTTCGATACAGACGAAGGCCCCAGAGCCGGTTCTACTATTGAAGGACTTGCTAAACTTCGTCCTATCAATCCTAATGGATTTGTTACCGCAGGTAATGCTTCCGGTATCAACGACGGTGCAGCAGCAATCGTTGTTATGAGTGAAGAGAAAGCAAAAGAACTTGGTGTAAAACCTATGGCTACCTTCGTGGCAGGCGCACTTGCAGGCGTTCGCCCTGAGGTTATGGGTATCGGTCCTGTGGCTTCTACTAAGAAGGTTATGGCTAAGACCGGTATGAAGATTGAAGACTTCGATATTATCGAGGCAAATGAAGCATTTGCTGCTCAGTCCGTTGCAGTCGGCAAGGAACTGGGTATTGATGTAGACAAGCAGTTGAACCCTAACGGTGGAGCAATTGCCCTCGGACATCCTGTAGGAGCTTCCGGATGCCGTATCCTTGTAACTCTGCTTCATGAGATGCAGGCAAAAGGAGCAAAGACCGGACTTGCTACTCTGTGTATCGGTGGCGGTATGGGTTGCTCTACAATCGTCAA
>JAILPF010000248.1 GCA_024699575.1 Acetatifactor sp.
AAAGGTACCTGCCAGCAGTGCAGAGTTTAAACATTGGTTGAATGTTAATTCATCTTCATTTGGCATCAAATTGTAGAGATAATCAAGCAAAACCGATCCATTCGGGATCATTACTGCCAAACTTTCATAAATATTCATCAATAAATCATCCGGAATTTTTGAACCCTTATACAAAAAATTCATAAAAGCGTCCTTGTAAGACAAAAGAGCTTCATTATGTGCTTTCTCAAATTCTTTAAACTTGGCATCATACTGAATCCTCTCATAGTGAGTATACGCCATATCGACATTTTCCAGAACCGTAACACATAAGATAGAGTAGCGTTGCAATTTGTGAATCATACCATTGTCAAGCTTTGTTTTCGCAGGGAATAATATATTTCCCTGATAAAGCACGTCGGCCCCCAAAACCATTCCGGGCTTTAATTCCATTCGGGTAATTGTTTTCAATTATGTTGTTCCTCCCAGCCAATATCATTATATTTTCAAGTATAAATTATCCCTATAAAAAGTCAATATAATATGATATAATATGCCGGTAGAGAGTTAAAATAGCTTAAAAGGAGCCTATATATGGCGGATAGAGTTAAATATCATTCCAATTTATATCTCGGAAATGATATTTCCAGCAAAAAACTGGATAAAATAATAAAGAAACTGCATGACAAACCTCTATTTTGCAATTCATATTTAATCGCACTGGCAGAAAATCAATATGATCAGCTTGAAATATTTCGTGCGAACCAACTTGCACAAAAATATTATGAAAAATATCCGGTTTATGTTGTCGGTATAGCATCTGATTATGATGACGCAGTTGCTTTGGTTGAACGGATTGTAAAAGAGTGTCTTCAGTCCAGAGGTGATTGTAACATAAAGGAGTTTTTGCTATGTCCACTCTGATTATAAAAGCAATAACCATTTTGGGGATTATTCTTGCCGGCGTGTTTGTTCTAATTATTTCCCTCATATTGCTATTGTTATTTTTGCCAATTCATTATAGGATTACTCTTAATAAAGATACGGATAATCTGACTGCAAGAGCTGTTGCAAGATGGCTGGGAGGGGTCATAACATTGAGATATCAATATCCCGGTCCTTCCATCGTTATTTTAAAATTTTTAGGAATTCCAATCCGGAAAATACCGATTGCATCCGATGGGAAAACCCCCGACAACGAGTCGGAAGACCATAATGAATCAAATCCGAAACAGGAAAAAGAAAAGATAAAGTACACATTCCGCGATATTTATGATAAAATAAATGAGGTTTATGAGTTAATAAGATATTACCTCGATTTATTTGCCGAAAATGAGACCAACGCATTATTAACTGCATATTTTGGCAAAGCCGGGAAACTGATAGCCGCCATTGGACCAAAGCATATACGTGGTGAGATTGTGTTTGGAACGGGAGAACCCGATACAACAGGGTATCTTTACGGAGCATACTGCATTGCTTCAACCGGCAATTTTGGCAAGATACAAATGACTCCCGATTTTAACCAGAAGATATTAGAGGGCCATTTGAAGGTTACGGGGCATGTTTTTTTGATTCATCCGATAGCACAGATATTTGTTGCTGTTTTTGATAACGACTTGAAAAATTTCATAAAAAGATTAAAACGAACACAGAAAGGGAAGGTATAAATATATGGCAGAAAAAGACAGTCAATTTTCAGGTGTAGTGGAATCCTTATTACGTGGAATGGATACTGTTTTATCAACAAAAACAGTTGTAGGGGAAGCAACACAGGTTGGCGATACCATCATTTTGCCTCTTGTGGATGTGACCTTTGGCGTAGGAGCCGGTTCCGGAAGTAATTCTCAAAGGCATAGTTCCTCCGGGGCAGGCGGACTCGGCGGTAAGATGACTCCAAGCGCTGTTTTGGTAATTAAAGATGGTCACACAAAGCTTGTTAATATAAAAAATCAGGATACTGTCACAAAAATTCTGGATATGGTGCCGGATATTGTTGACCGTTTTGCAAAACCAAAGAACAAAAATGAAATGAGTGATGATGAAGTTGTCGACATCGCCTTTCCGGATGATGGAAAGACATCCGAAAATAACTAAGCATAGGAATCAGATTTATTGTATATAATAGAGTGAGATAGATTAAGAAGCAAAACAGTATGAAGATAAAAAGAATCATTGGTCTGATTGCTTTCTTTATTGCTGTAGGAATGCTATTAATGATTATCACTCACAACCGTTTTGTGGGACTTATTATCATAGCTCTGTTATTAATTTTGGGGTACAATTGTTTCTGTGACGTTTAAGAGGAACATTCGAAATGATAAATTGGGAAGAGATAATCAGGACAGAAAGCGCAGATGAACTAAAAGAAGTAAAGTTATGGCTTTTTCAAGAGAATATGCGTCTGCAAAAGGAACAGCGAGAACTTGAAAATGCGAGGGACAAGTTCCTAAAGGAAAGAGTACGACTCCGTGATGAAGTCGATGAATTAAATCGCAAAACTGTCATGGAGCGAAAACGCTTAAAAGAAGAAAGCATGTTTTTTGATAAAAAAATGGAAATTTTAAAAGCCGGTTTTCTTCAATTAGAGCAGGACAGAAAGGTTTTAGAACAGGAAAAGCGTAATTTTGAGCAGGAGAAATTACATTTAATTCAGCGTGAAAGTGATGTTGCTTCATCCGAAGAAGCGGTAGCTCTTTTATTTCGCAATGCTAATAATCCACTGGCTCTCAGAAAACGTTATCGCGATTTAATTAAGATTTTCCACCCGGACAATCTGTTTGGTGATGCTGAGCTTACATTATCCATCAATAAAGAATTTTCAAAAAGAAGAGAAGAACAATAAAACGGGCAGGATTGAAATCAATCCTACCCGTTTATTACTAAAAATCTAAAGTTCAAAAATTAAGCTCTTTCAACTTTACCGGATTTTAAGCAGCTGGTGCAAACATGCATTTTCTTAGCCTGGCCGTTCACGTTACACTTAACACTCTTTACATTAGACTTCCAAATTGCGTTGCTTCTTCTATGGGAATGGCTAACGTTGTTACCAAAATGAACGCCTTTACCACAAACATCACATTTTGCCATTTTGACACCTCCTCAACATCTACGTCGTTCATACGCTTAATATTTTAATCGAATCTATGCGAGATACACTCGCAACATTGTTATATTAACAGAAAAGCTCCATAAAAGCAAGCCTAAAAATTTCTTTTTTTGGTATTTTTCATTTTATAGTTTCTTTTTTATGAAAAAGCTGTTACAATAGCCTATATGTCTGTTTGTATTTTGGAAGAAAGGTATGGTGTTTAAATATGAAAGGTTCTTCTATGAATACCCACATGGGAAATATTGTCATTGACAATGAAGTAATTGCACAATATGCCGGAACAGTTGCGGTTGAATGCTTTGGTATTGTTGGTATGGCTGGTGTTAATGTGAAAGATGGTTTGGTCAAGCTTTTAAAAATGGACAGTCTGACCAGAGGTATCAGCGTTTCCCTGAATAACAACAAACTGACTCTTGATTTTCATGTCATCGTTGCATACGGTGTCAGCATTCTTGCCGTATCTGATAATTTGATCAGTAATGTAAAATATAAGGTAGAAGAGTTTACCGGCATTGAAATCGAAAAAATCAACATCTTTGTCGAAGGTGTAAGAGTGATTGATTAAGGAGGAAATACCGTGAGTTTACAACAAATCGACGCTAAGATGCTTTCAAAGATGTTCTTAGCCGGTGCGAAAAATTTAGAGAACCAAAAAGAATGGATTAATGAATTAAACGTTTTCCCTGTTCCCGATGGGGATACAGGTACCAATATGACAATGACCATCATGTCCGCCGCAAGAGAAGTGTCCGCACTGGGCGATGATGCTGATATGGAAGCAATCTGTAAGGCTATTTCCAGCGGCTCTCTTCGTGGAGCAAGAGGAAATTCCGGTGTTATCCTTTCTCAGTTGTTCAGAGGTTTCACCAAAAGAATTAAAACCGAATCCGAATTAAACATACCGGTTTTAGTGGAAGCCTTTGATAAAGCTGTGGAAACCGCTTACAAGGCTGTAATGAAACCGAAGGAAGGTACGATTCTAACAGTTGCAAAAGGAGTATCTGACAAAGCAAAAGATTTAGCTGCTGACGGAGCAGATGATCTAGAGCAGTTTTTTAATGCGGTTCTGGATCACGCAAAATATGTTTTAAGTCAGACCCCGGAAATGCTTCCCGTATTAAAACAGGCCGGAGTTGTAGATTCCGGCGGTCAGGGACTTGTCGAGGTATTAAGCGGTGCCCTTGATGCATATCTTGGCAAAGAAATAGATTTTTCCGTTGCTCCAGCAGAGAAAAAAGTATCAGGAGACAGTGTATCCTCCTATGAAGCACAGGCAGAAGCCGAAATTAAGTTCGGTTATTGCACAGAGTTTATTATTTTACTTAATAAAACCTTTAATATCAAGCATGAACTTGACTTTAAGGCATATTTGGAATCCATCGGTGATTCTATTGTATGCGTTGCCGATGATGACGTTGTAAAGGTACATGTTCATACCAACGATCCCGGTCTGGCAATCCAGAAAGCACTCAAATACGGCGCATTGTCTAATATGAAAATTGACAACATGCGTCTGGAGCATCAGGAAAAATTATTTAAAATGTCAGAAAAAGAAGCTGCTGCAGATGTAAAGAAGGATGAGCCTCCGAAGCCTGTCGGATTTCTGGCTGTTTCTATCGGTGAAGGTGTAAATGAAATTTTTAAGAGCCTCGGTGTGGATTATATTATCGAAGGCGGGCAGACCATGAATCCAAGTACCGCTGATATTTTAGATGCTGTTGATCGTGTAAATGCTGAAAATATTTTCATTTTACCAAATAATAAAAACATCATCCTTGCTGCAAATCAGGCCGCAGAGTTAATGACTGACAAAAACCTGATTGTAATCCCAACAAAAACTATTCCCCAGGGAATCACTGCAGTTATCAATTACGTTCCTGAAGCATCTGTAGATGAGAATGAGCAAACAATGCTACAGGAAATTAAAAACGTCAAGACCGGTCAGGTTACTTATGCTGTCAGAGACACTGTTATCGATGACAAAGAGATTCAAAAAGATGATTTTATGGGTATCGGCGATCAGGGAATTCTTGCAGTCGGAACAGACAAAAAAGCTGTTACATTGGATATGGTGCAGGAAATGGTTGATGAAGATACCGAGTTGATCAGTATCTATTATGGAGCGGACGTTGATGAAAATGACGCAGAAGATTTAAGAGCTTCCATCGAAAGCGCTTACCCTTCATGCGACGTCGAGCTTCAATTCGGTGGTCAGCCGATTTATTATTACGTGATTTCTGCAGAATAAGATTGTGATCTTGTAAAATAGTATGTTAAAAGGAGGCAAGCGATTGTCTCCTTTTTCACCCACAAAATAATTTGGAGAGGAACCTATGAATTACGATACTCCCATAATTGATATAAAAGGTGTCGGCGAAAAAACACAGAAATTATTTGCACATCTCGGCGTATATAATGTTGGAGATTTATTGACATACTATCCAAAAGATTATGACGAATTTAAACCTCCTGTAGATATTATCAATGCCGAGAGTGGCGAAATATGCAGTATATATGCCTGCATCGCAGGCACGATTCATCAAAAGAATGTACGCAATCTTAACATTATAACAATAAATATAGCTGATAAAACCGGGCAGATGCAGTTGACTTTTTTTAATATGCCCTTTTTAAAAAAGACACT
>JAILPF010000385.1 GCA_024699575.1 Acetatifactor sp.
AAGTTTACCTTTTAATGTGTCCGCAACAGGTACGGTAGGATCAGCTGCACCCGTCACACGCATTGCCTGATAAACATAACCACGTCCGGAAAGCGGATCTCTGATAGCTCCGCCCAGACAGGTTGCTGCGCCACCGAAGGGCTCAATCTCGGTAGGGTGATTGTGCGTTTCATTTTTGAAGAATACGAGCCACTCCTCAGTAACTTTTTCTCCGTCATATTCCATCTCTACCGGTACCACAACGGAGCAGGCATTGATTTCGTCGGATTCCTCCATGTCATCGAGTTTGCCGTCTCTCTTTAATTTTCTCATTGCCATCAGGGCAAGATCCATCAGGCAGACAAATTTATCTTCGCGTCCCTTAAAGATTTCCTCTCTGGTATCCAGATAACTCTGATAGGTTGTCTCAAGGGGAGTTCTGTAATATCCTTCACCAAACTCCACATTGGTAAGTTCTGTAGAAAAAGTTGTATGGCGACAGTGGTCGGACCAGTAGGTGTCCAACACTCTGATTTCCGTCATGGAAGGATTTCTATCCTCATCATCATGGAAATATTTCTGAATATGAAGAAAATCCTTAAATGTCATTGCAAGTCCGAGAGAATCATAGAGTTCTCTTAACTTATTTTCCTCCATATCTTTAAAACCATCAAATACTAAAACATCTGCAGGCTCATCGTACTCTGTAATCAAAGTATCAGGTTTGACCATGTCGGTCTCTCTGGAATCAACCGGATTGATGCAGTATGCTTTGATACGTGCAAATTCATCATCTGAAATATTGCCTTGAATCAAATATGTCACAGCAGTTTTGATGACAGGATTCTCATTTTCGTCCAAAAATCTTACACACTGTTCTGCAGAATCCGCTCTCTGGTCAAACTGGCCCGGAAGAAACTCAACTGAAAAAACTCTGCTTCCCGCCGGAATCTCAAGTGTCTCCTCGTATAAATCATCTACAGGAGGCTCCGAAAAAACTGTTTTACATGCCTTAGCAAACACCTCGTCCGAAATATTCTCCACATCGTAGCGAATGAATACACGAACCTTGTCCACTCCAATGCCAAGGTAGTTTTTCAATTCCTCATGAAGTTCTTTTGCTTTTACAGCAAAAGGCTCCTTTTTTTCCACATAGATTCGTCTGACTTTGCCCATCAAAAACTCCCTTATCCTTTCCACTCATCTTTTATCTTTTTGTCTAATAGACACACTATGATAACTATACAATGAAATGTAAATCACCACAATAGGTCAAAACGACAAATTTAATGCTCCAGAGGAATATCCCTGAAGCATTATTTACTATACATATCTTATTCTGATTCTTCTTCCACTCCGAGGCTCCTCAGAATAAAGAGAATCTCTCTATCCACTGTCGCCTCGGTTATTCCGATTGTCTGTGCGGAAATCTTAAGCCCTTCCAGCACAAACATTATATTTCTCGCTGTTCCCTGACAATCCTCACAATAGAATTCTCCATTGTCCACACCGGCTTCAATCAATTTTTCAATGATTTTAACTGCTGAATCAAACTGTCTTTTTAATACATTGTCCTTTTTGGATAACTCATTTCCAAAGTAAAATTCATAGACCGCCTGAGTCAATGTATTCTTTTTCCGGAGCAGTTCCTTTTTCTGCTCTTTTAAGAAAAGAATCAATATATCAGCAGCAGTGGCATCCTCCGTAATACTGTCAGAAAATACATCATCTGCCTCCTCACTCTCAAGCTTAAGCACTTCCAGAAAAATCTGGGAAGTACTTTCAAAATAAAGATACAATCCCCCACGGCTGATGTCACACGCTTCCACAATATCCTTCATGGTTACAGTCTTGAACCCTTTGTCCATAAAAACTTTGCGTGCTGTCTCCAATATGTATCTTTTCTTTTGAATTGATTTTTCACCCATTATCCTTCACCCTCCAGTGCTTCGCATTTGTTCATCTATCTCACATCCAAGGGTCTATCCCAGAATTCGATAATCGCTTTCATCTGCTTCAGCACCATGTAAAAAATATTCTCCTTCACAGCCTCGTTCCAAAGAGTACCTTTCGTCTTACCACCCAGCACATATTTAGACAAAATGCCACACAAAATATCCCACTCCCCAATGCCGGCCTTCTCAATCATCGCGCGCTCATCATCATGGGTTTTAATGCGGTTGCGGGTATAGACATAGCTGTAATTGCGGTTCATCAGAGAAGTCTTCTCAGCCTGTCTGACAAAATTCAAAAGTGTACCGTCATATACAGGGAAAGAAATGGAAGAGCTGGCAATATCTGCACCAGAATACTGTGAGCTGACAGAACTTCCCAATTTGCTCTCGAACCATGGAAGATACTTTAAAAGCGGCATAACCGTTTCCTTATATTGTTCGACCAACTGTTGTCTGTATTCCTTATTTCCGTCCAAAAATGACACCTCCAAACAAAAATGACACATATGTAATATTCATTTTATCACATTTTTCGCAAAAGTACAGTAGAAAATTATATACAATTTGTTGTATAATACAGATAGCTGTTGTAAACACATTTCAGAAAGGTATCCGCATTATGAATGGAATTACTTTAGAAAAAGGTAAAACGATATACGAGAGCGGTCAACCCCTGACCACACTTCATTTGATTACTAACGGAAAGGTCATTGTTTCATATCCGGGAGGCTCCTATCAGCTTGGGAAAGGTGATGTCATCGGAGTCTGCGAAATCTGTTTCGAAGTCCATTATTTAAAATATACTGTAACCGAAGAGACTTCTATCGTGACTTATCCCTTTGCAAATATTGCAGAGCTCAATAATCTGTTGGACAACCATCCTGATGTTGCCAGATTATTCATTCTCTCTGCCTTTCGCCAGATTAACTCTATTTTGGAATACTGCTCCGTTTCAGAATTGAACTGCAGCAGTCTCTATCAAAGTCTGACCGAAGATTATGAGAAATACAACACCTTATGTAAGCGATACAGGCTTCAGCCCAGAACTTTAGAACAATGGGATTTGCTCGCTGCATATCTCGGGGATGAGTCTCCTGATTTCTGGGTCAGTGATTATTATCTGGGTCTGACACGCATTTACTCATCGGAAACATACAAGCTACTCGTTCAGGACTCCGCTGTTTCCTGCGGTATTCTGCGCAAATGCTGCCTGGATTTCCGCAAGGCTTTCTCCTCCCTGGAGGAACAATATCGGTATCTTCAGCAAATCAACGACTATTACTTTAACGAATCCGGAAATGATTTGTTTGATTTCTATACATCTCTTTATTACAAATTGGGTCCGAATTGTGAAGAGTCAGAAGAACTTTTCTCGGATATAAACCGCATGATCTGGACTTATAGCCAGGATTCCAATGTGGATTCCACAATTCTCGACATGAGAATCAAAACATTCCAGGATAATATCACGATGCTTCAGGCTCCTGCAGCAGATACTGCCGATACAGACACCGCTGTCGTATCTATCAGTGAACTGGTCGGTTCCCTGAACACCATTTTGGAATTTGCCGATGCAGGTTCGGAGGTAACTGCTTCCTTCCGTCAACATGTCCAGGCCTACAAAGCACTTGAGGATAAATTTTCAACAGAAGATGAATGCAATGCTCTTCGCGCTGCCCTTACCAGAGAATTCCACGAACTGTATGCTGCTATATTCAAAAAATCATTGCAGGCTGCCGAACTGCCGGTACCTGTTCGCATGTTTCTCTATTTCGGTTATGTAGATGAAGACCTCGCAGGTTCCAAAAATGCAGCAATACTTTACCGTCTTGCAGACACAATGACATCTCATGCAGACCATGGTGTTTACACCTTTTACGATTGGCTTCTGGCAATTTATCACGGCAAAAAAGAGCCCAGCCGAAATGAATTCGATCAGGACTATAATGATTTTATCCATAGCAAGAAATTGAGTGGTAATCTTTCAGACGCCGAACGAAAAGCCCTGGAAACCAATTCTATGGCCAAAGTAGACTTTGAGCTGGAAAATATGTTCCCTTCTGTCAACAAAATCACTTACGGTCGTATTTCCATCTATTGTCCACTCTTCATTTCAGAGAACGTTCTGAAGGATTTGGAAAGCACCTATGTCACCGTCAGCATAATCAGCAAAGCCTTTGAACAGATTCGCAAGGTTGACTATTCTGCTTTTTACCGTGAAAGCTTCGACCTGGAAAACTCCAATCTTCTCGGGAAAGAGACCGTGCATTTTGAGTTTCTACCCGATGTGATTCTGATGCCGAATGTAGGAATCCGTGGTTCCATGTGGCAGGAAATTGAAGGGAAGCGCCGCAACACTCCCGGCCGTATGTTATTCTCTATTTTCCATTTAGAGGATATCAACATGACAATCACCCGGTTGACCGGTGAATTCCGATGGGAACTTTGCAAACGTGTGCAGGGAAGTCGTTGGAATGATGTAAGTGACCCATCCCTGACCAGCGAATATTTTGATTACATACAGTTCTACCGCAAAAACCACGATTTAACTTCCGAGGCAAAGGAACGTGTCCGCTCCAGCCTACAGCGCGCGAAAAACAGTTTCAAAGAAATGTTTGTCCGTGATTATATGGTTTGGGTTATGTTTGAGGGAAACGGTTCCCCAAGGCTTAACAAAGTTGCCAGAAA
This sequence comes from Acetatifactor sp., assembly GCA_024699575.1. GTDB lineage: Bacteria > Bacillota > Clostridia > Lachnospirales > Lachnospiraceae > Acetatifactor. The sequence continues at coordinate 4,623 of JAILPF010000385.1, forward strand.
GATTCTGTTTACCTACTGTCCTTTCCCCAAAAGCATTAACGACACCATCCGACAGAATCCTCTCTACGCGGAGCTGTTTACACGCTATGACCTGGTCACTGCACAAAAGCTTCACAAACTGGATGTGCTGATCAAAAAACTTCGCAACAGCGGCCAGAAAGTTCCCGACTCTTTGATTCAGGAACAGGATTACGTTGCCGGCACCGTTCACAACACGAATTAGGGGCATTTATCATTAGCTTCATTGGTTTGTCGATATTTGTTGTCAAAAAAATTATTTTTTTTAAATTTACTATAGACAAATCCATTTTTTTGTTATATACTCTTTTTTGTTCGTAAGTGCAATTTAGCATTTCCGAAAAATTCCCCTTTTACACAAGAAAGCATCAAGGTTTTGCCTTGGTGCTTTTTTACATTACATCGAACTTAAAACTTATCTACAAAATCCGTTCCCGTCTCTCCTCTCATTTTTTCCACATAGGGCTGTGGATTCTTTTCCATTTTGCACATCACATCCACCGCCGTCAAAAATAATCTCTCCTGCCGATAGCGGTTCATTTCATCATGCCGATCCATATATGCTTTAAAATGATCCACCTGCCACACCAAAATGTCTGCCAGTGTATACCCTGCTACTTGATATTCACACAAAAATTTCCCGTAGTCATGATAATATGCCACCTCTCGAATCACGCCATCCGAGGAGGCAACTCTCTGCCAGATTTGTTCCCCTTCTTTCTCTTGCA
>JAILPF010000390.1 GCA_024699575.1 Acetatifactor sp.
ATGGCAGTTGGCTTCGGACGTCAGGGACTTCTCGTTAATTACAATTTTGCTAATGTAATGACAACGATTGTTGCACTTACCGCCGGTAGTGCATTCCTGATGTGGATTGGCGAGCAGATTACAGAGCACGGCATCGGAAATGGTATTTCCATTGTATTGGTAATCAATATTATTTCCAGACTGCCGGGTGATTTGAAAAATCTCTTTGAACAGTTTGTATTGGGGAAGGCTCCTGCGACAGCAGTCGTTGCTGCAGTAATCATTCTTGCGATTATTGTTGCAATGGTAGTCTTGGTCATCATCTTGAATGATGGTGTTCGCAAGATTCCTGTTCAGTATGCTAAGAAGGTACAGGGTAGAAAAATGGTTGGTGGACAGACCTCCAATATTCCTTTGAAGGTTAACACCTCCGGTGTTATTCCAATCATTTTTGCGCAGTCAATCATGCAGTTCCCGATTGTAATTGCATCCTTTATGGGATACAAGGGAACAGGCTTTTGGGGACAGATTCTGCGCGGATTAAACTCCAGCAGCTGGTGTAAACCCAGCGAACCTATTTATTCCATTGGATTGTTGGTATATATTTTATTGATTGTATTTTTTGCATACTTCTATACATCAATTACATTCAATCCATTAATGATTGCAGATAATATGAAAAAGCAGGGTGGATTTATCCCGGGAATCAGACCCGGTGCTCCTACCAGTGATTATCTGAGTAAAGTATTGAATTACATCGTTTTCATCGGAGCAATCGGACTGATTATCATCTCCGTTCTCCCTTATTTCTTTAGCGGTGTGTTTGGTGCAAGTGTATCCTTTGGTGGTACCAGCTTAATCATTATCGTAAGCGTTGTGCTTGAGACAATGAAACAGGTTGAATCTCAGATGCTTGTCCGCAATTACAAGGGATTTTTGGAGAGCTAATCTTTAGAGCAAAAAAGATAAAAGGTATCTGGATGAAAAAAATAATTCAGATACCTTTTTTTGTTAGAAAAACTTGCAAACATCGTTGGAAGACGTTACAATATTAATGTTAGGCTTACAGAAGCTATAGCCCAAAAGGTGGCGCGTGTTGCGCAGAAGAGAGGTAAGATATGAAGATTATTATGTTAGGTGCTCCGGGTGCCGGTAAGGGTACACAGGCGAAAATGATTGCAGAGAAGTACAGTATTCCCCATGTCTCCACCGGAGATATTTTCCGCGCAAACATTAAAAATGGAACAGAGCTTGGAATGGAAGCTAAGAAATATATGGATCAGGGACTTTTGGTTCCCGATGAACTTACAGTAAAAATCCTGTTGGACAGAGTGGCTCAGGCCGACTGTGCAAACGGATATGTACTGGACGGATTTCCGAGAACAATCCCTCAGGCAGAGGTTTTGGATAAAGCACTCACAGAGCTTGGCGATGCGATTGACTATGCTGTAAATGTAGATGTACCGGATGAGAACATCGTTAAAAGAATGTCCGGAAGACGCGCGTGCCTGTCCTGCGGTGCAACATACCATATTGAGCATATTCCTCCCAAGAAAGAGGGCGTGTGCGATGTATGTGGACAGGAGCTTGTTCTGCGTGATGATGACAAGCCTGAGACTGTTTTGAATCGTTTGAAGGTATATCACGATCAGACTCAGCCCTTGATTGACTTCTACACCGCAAAAGGTGTGCTTAAGACTGTGGACGGAACAGTTGATATGAAGGACGTGTTCCAGGCGATTGTTGATATTTTGGGTTAACGCTTCGGCCATACGGAAAGGAAGTAATTTTTAAAATGGCAGTATCAATTAAATCAGAGAGAGAAATCGGATTGATGAGAGAGTCCTGCAAATTGCTTGCAGATGTCTTTCAGAATATGGAAAAAGCAGTGAAGCCGGGAATATCCACAAAGGATATTGATCAGCTTGGTGAAAAACTCATTAGAGCCCATGGCTGTATTCCCAACTTTTTGAATTATAATGGTTATCCGGCATCCATTTGTGTATCGGTGAATGATGAGGTCGTTCACGGAATTCCCAGAAAGGACCACATTCTTCAGGAAGGCGATATTGTCAGCCTTGATGCGGGACTAATTTATAAAGGCTATCACTCTGATATGGCGCGTACATTTGCTGTTGGACAGATAAGTGAAGAAGCCAGACTTTTGATTGAACGTACAAAGCAGAGCTTTTTTGATGGTATTAAGATGGCAAAGGCCGGAAATCATCTCTATGATATTTCCAACGCTATAGATGCCTCAATCAGCCCCTACGGATATGGTATCGTGCGTGATCTGGTAGGTCACGGAATCGGAACCAGTCTTCATGAGGATCCTCAGATTCCCAATTTTGCACAGCGCAGAAGAGGACTGAAGCTTCAGGCCGGTATGACATTGGCAATTGAGCCCATGATCAATATGGGCAGAGCTGATGTAGAGTGGCTGGATGATGACTGGACAGTAGTGACAGAAGATGGTTCCTTATCTGCTCACTATGAGAACACCATACTGATTACAGATGGTGAGCCTGAGATCCTGACACTCTATTAGGAGGAATTGAGATGATTGGCTGTTTTGCTATTTCAAAAGCCGGACACGACAAATCGACTCTGTATGTAATTATTGCAGAGGATAAAGATATGGTTTATCTGTGTGATGGAAGAAACAAAACCATGGTAAAACCTAAGAAAAAGAACATCAAGCACATACAGCCGATAAATCAGACAATTGATAATTCGCTGCTCTTAAAGCTACAGCAGGGTGATAAAGTAACAGATG
>JAILPF010000391.1 GCA_024699575.1 Acetatifactor sp.
TATGTGCACTTGAGAAGAGTGCTGATTTTGCAAAGCCTTATATGGATACTTTGTATCAGTGGGTAGAGTATCTGAAGAAACATGGAGAAGACCCGAGCGAGCAGCTGTGCACCGATGACTTTGCAGGTCATCTTGCTCATAATGTAAATCTTTCCGCTAAAGCGATAGTAGGTATTGAAAGCTTTTCGCAGATACTGACATTGCTCGGTAAAGCAGATGAAGCAAAGGAATATCACGCACTGGCTGAAAAGATGGCAAAGAGTCTTGAGGAACGTGCATTTGATACAGACCATTACACTCTGACCTACGGCGGAAAAGGAACTTTCAGCTTAAAATACAATGTTGTATGGGATAAGTTTTTTGGAAGCAATCTGTTCTCCAAGGAATTTACAGAGAGAGAGATTGCATGCTACATCAAAGAATGTAATGAATACGGAACTCCGCTGGATTCCAGAAAAGATTACACCAAGAGTGACTGGATTTTGTGGGCAACAGCACTGACAGATGATTGTGATGACCGTAAGAAACTGATTGCTCCGGTTGCCAAGTTCCTGAAGGAGACGAACAGCAGATTCCCGTTCTCTGACTGGTATGAGACGAAAGAGGGATGTCTGCGTGCTTTCAAGGGACGTAGTGTCCAGGGTGGAATTTTTATGCCTGCTTTTATTGACGGAAACAAATGCAAGTGATAGCATAGTCCGTAGAGTATACAGCAGGAGGATAACTTATGGATTTAAAAGGATGTAAAATTAATATCATTGGGGACAGTATTACAGAAGCGGTTGGAACCAGTGAGCCGAAGAATGTGTTCTGGAGATTATTAGGCAGCATAGACGGGGCAGATATGTATGGTGACGGTATAAGTGGTTCACGAATTGCCAGACAAGCATGTCCGTCAGATGATCCCAGAATGGACCGGTATTTTCGAACAAGAATTCCGGAAATGCGCAAAGATGCAGATGTGATACTAATTTTCGGTGGAACCAATGACTATGGACATGGGGATGCTCCAATCGGTAATATGAATGACCGCACGGATGATACTTTTTATGGAGCGCTTCATAATTTGTATTCGGAATTGTTGACAACATTCCCGAAGGCCCGTGTCGTGGCAATGACGCCATTACATCGTCTGGAGGAAGAACGACAGATTAATGAGAGAGGTATCCGAAATGTCGGGACTCTGAGAGATTATGCGAATGTGATTAAAGAGGTTGCTGCTTACTATGCGATTCCGGTTTTGGATTTGTATGAGAAGAGTGGAATTCAGCCGGATCATGAGACCAACAGAGAACTGTATCTGCCGGACGGACTTCATCCCAGTGATGCCGGCAACAGAAGAATTTATGAACTTCTCAAAGCTTTTCTGGTTTCAGAATTCTAAGGACAGGTTCGAAAACTTTATATCAGGAGTAGGTGCGGATGATTTCCTCCGCAACAGCTTTTTTGGAAAGACTGCGATCCATCGCAGTCTTTTCTATATATCGGTGAGCATCCGGCTCGCTCATATTAAGCTCTGAAATCAACAACCATTTCGCCTTGTTCACGATACGAATCTCGGTCATCTTGTCTTCGATGGAGGTGGTTTTTTTCTCAAAGAGACGTAAACGTTCTCTGGCGCTTTCCAGCCAATCAAGGGCGTGAAGAAGAATGACTCTGGAGGTTGGTTTAGACAGGGTAAAAACACCGTAGTCAGCAGTTTTGCTATGTATCTCAGCATAGATATCTGTTTTGGCAAAGAGTAAAACTGCGGTACGGCTTTCGCTTGATACATCGATTGCAAGACGAATCCCGGCATCGTCCGGTAAGGGAGAATTGATGATCACAAAATCATAGGATTTCTCTGCCAAAGCGCGTTTGGCGTGGCTTACATTTTTTACGATATGTATGGGACTGTATTTTGCTTCAGAGAGAAGCTCCGTCAAGGCAGAGGTGAAATTATCAGCGGAAGATACAATGAGTATACTATAGATATGTTCTTTTAAACTCATAATTCACCTCCTCCTTTCGAAAAATATTATTATTTGGTGCTATTAGTCATTGCAGTAGATATCCAGAATACATTTCGGAAAATGTTCTTTGAGAAAAGAACTGTTGCGTGCTATTTCACGGGCTTTTGCCAAGGTGTCAGGTAACTGTGGTAAATCTGCAAGTATCTCTGCATCTGCTTTATACAGATTGACATCCACAGGCGCCGGTAATGGAAGTCTGTTTTGAATTCCGTATATTCCGGCATAGATAATCAGAGCAAATGCAAGATAAGCGTTGGACGAACAATCCGGTGAGCGAAGCTCCACACGTTTATATTCACCGACAGCGGCAGGAACTCTGATAAGCTGAGAGCGGTTTCCCTTGGACCAGGAAATATATTTGGGAGCTTTATTCTGCCCAAAACGTTTGTAAGAATTCTCGCCGGGGTTTAAAAATACAGTCATATCAGAGACTTTATCCATCATTCCGGCAAGCAGATAATCCATGGAATCCGCATCATCCGTCGATTTAACGGATACATTGATGTGGAATCCATTGCCGGGTTTGTTTTCCAGGGGCTTTGGGCTGAAGTCGGCGAACAATCCGTTTCTGTGAGCCACTGTTTTGACAACAGTTAAAAATGTCATGGAATTATCAGCGGCACTCAAGGGATCGGAATAACGGAAATCAATTTCGTTTTGCCCGGGACCTTCCTCGTGATGGGAACTTTCGGGATGAATACCCATCTGCTCTAATGTAAGACAGATTTCACGCCGGATATTCTCCCCGCGGTCATCAGGAGCGATATCCATATATCCTGCCTGATCGTATGTTTCACCTGTGGGATTTCCATTTTCATCCAGGTTGAACAGGTAGAATTCCTGCTCTGTACCAAACTGAAACTGTAATCCGCAACTCTTGGCTGCTTCGACAGCCTGTTTTAATATGGAACGTGAGTCGCATTCGAATACAGTGCCATCGGGATAGGAGATGGTACAAAACATTCGAACGACACGTCCGTGCTCCGGCCTCCAGGGGAGTGGCATTAGGGTGTCGGCATCCGGATGGAGCAGTAAATCAGAATGGGTTTCGTCGCCGAATCCCTCGATTGCCGATGCATCGATAGCAATTCCATATTCAAAAGCACGAGGTAATTCTTCGGGCATAATGGATATGTTTTTCTGTTTACCAAATACATCACAAAATGCTAGACGGATAAATTTTACGTCCTCTTCCTGCACATATTGCATAACCTCTTGCTTTGAATACTTCATACGTCTACCTGCTTTCTTTAATTTGCTACATACATTTGTTTATAGGGATTTTTACTGTCCGGTGTGATGACGGTAAAGGGCACGGATAATATTTCTTCCATGTCGTAACCAAAGTCAGAGCAATACTCGGACAGATAATTTTTTATTTCGTTCATGTCTTCGTCGGTTGCAACTCTGGAGGTTACCTGTGACGGGAATTTAATATTTTCACATAAGCCGCGCAGATACATATGCCCGCCATGCATACCTGTACATGGGAAATTTCCAACGATGGGGCAGTTACTCTCATGTAGGTTCAGGACAATGATAATTCCTCCGGCCTGATATTCACCGAGAAAACTTCCGGCATGACCGCCGATAATCATGACGGGTATTTTATTTTTGTAAGCTTTCATATGGATGCCTGCACGATAACCGGCATGATCTCTTACATAGATCTTGCCTCCACGCATTGCATAACCGGCAGTGTCTCCGATATTGCCGTGAACCAAAATCTTTCCTTCATTCATGGTGTCTCCTACAGCATCCTGCGCATTCCCATGCACGGTGATTTGCGCATTGTTTAAGTAGGCACCCAGTGCGTTGCCGGGAGTACCTTCAATGATGATTTTCTTAGAAGACATTCCGGCACCGATAAAGCGTTGGCCACAGCATTCGTCGATGGTATATTCGGTATCGTTCTGACGGAGTTGCTCATTTAATTCCATATAATCCAAATCTTTGGCATGAATCTTTTTCATATTATACCACACCTCCAAATATTTGTTTACGTTTTTCATCAGAAAAGGCTGTTGACGTAGCCTGTTTGCGCAGTGTGTCGAAATCCAGGGTATCCAAGGGAATGTGATTGCGAATCAGTGAAGTATAAATACCGGCACGCTCGGTATTTCCAATCAGGATATATCCGGTTAGGTAACCATCTCTGGTATACAGTCTTTTCATGGTATTTCCGGTCTTTTCCTCATAAAGAGTGCCACCTTCTTCGGCTGAGTAATAAGTACCCGCTGTCATGGCATGCAGACCAAAGAAACCAATGGAATTCATGGGGATAGCCTGATTAAATTCCTCATCTGCACCTGCCATATTGACTCCGGCACAGTGTCCCTGTATATAGGCATTTGGCAAAATGGCAAGAACTCTTTTCACGTGGTAAGAGATATCATCGCCCTCTGTGCAGTCACCGGCAGCATAGATATCGGGAATAGAAGTCTCCATTTTGGTGTTTACCAAAATGCCACGGTTCACGTCTCCGCCAATATCTTTGAGTAGGGCGGTATTGGCACGCACACCTACCGCAAGCACAAGAACATCGAAAGAGAGTGTTTCACCGCTCTTCATATGCGCCACATTTCCTTCAAAGGAATCCACACTGTCTTTTAGGAAGAATTGGATTCCGTTTTGCTCTAAATGCTGTTGCATCATGGATGCACAATCTGTGTCCAGGATACTTGAGAGAACACGGTCTGCAAGATCACAGACGGTAATCTTTGCAACGCGATCTTTTAAGCCTTCCGCACATTTTAATCCAATCAGACCGGCGCCGATAATCAATACCTTTGACTGTGGAGAGATAGCGCTTTCCAAAGCCAACATATCATCCATTGTCATGAAGGAATATTTTTTATCCACTGTTTCCAGACCTGAAAAGGGTGGTACAAAGGGGGAAGAACCGGTGGCGATACAAAGGGTACTATAGGAAATAACCGTATCGTCGTTCAACGTAATTTCTTTTGCGACCGGGTTGATTCGGACAGCTTCTTTTCCATAGATGACATCGCAGTTCATTCTGGAATAATAGTCGGAATCTCTGTAGCTCATCTTTTTCAAATCTGTCTTCCCTTCCAGATAGTAGGAGATGAGAGGACGGCAGTAGACAGGATGTGACTCCTGCGATATGACAATAATTTTAGTGACGGTATCTTTT
>JAILPF010000396.1 GCA_024699575.1 Acetatifactor sp.
AAAAGATACAATGCCTACAATAGGGAATTAGAGGCAGGAACCCATAATCCTCATCCGGGAATGAGTGTAGAGGATGTGGGAAGATGGAAATTAGCAGAAGGAAAGGTAAATGAACATATAGCAGTATCCAAGGTGGATACCGATGCAGTGTTGGGAGTACGCTTAAAAGAACTGGAAGTACAGAGGAAACTGGCGAATGGGGCAGGTACAAAGGCTGTAGCTGGGGAGGGTGGCTTAGATGCTTCAATAAAAAATATAGACGAGTTTATTGGAGAAAATAAATCATTTGATGATGTTTTAGATGATTATGCAAAAGTATATGCAGATAAAATTAACTCCAACCAAGCATGGTCATGGGATGATACAATACCAGGAGGAGAGAATCTCACCAAAAAGCAAAGAAGTATTATTAAACAACAGGCTATAGATGCCGGATTAATTCCTGACATAAAGGTTACTAAAGTAGAAGGCATGAGATATGGCTTTGCCGATTTTGAATCTGCAGGTGTAGTAAAGGAAACACAATATTTGCCAGAAAACATGTGGAAAATGAGCGATGCAGAGCAGTTTAAATGGCTGGATGAACAAATTGGCGGAACTGTAGACGGATATACATGGCATCATACAGAAATACTAGGTAAAATGCAATTAGTACCAACAGGAATACATAATATAACAACTCACAATGGAGGACGAACTGCCGGAATGTGGGCAGATGCCCCCCGATAATAGGAGGATATAAAATGACGATACAAGATAATACGATTATTCAACCCATACCAACTGATGAATTATTAGCAGAAAAAGAGAGAAAATGGAGATTGGCTTTGCCAGCGGATTACAGAAACTTTATTGTGAATTATAATGGTGGTATACCAAAGGAAAAATCATTTGAGTGTAATAAACATAATTATGCAGTTACAAGATTTTTGTGTAGTTTGAAGAATGTTCAAGAAGCTCAAAATGGTTGGTATGATATAAGCGTTGTAGAATCCCAAATAGGGGAGCGTTTGACGGATAATGAAGATTTAATTGGAGTAGAGGTTTTGCCAATAGCAGAGTTATTCGCAGGAGATTATGTATGTTTAGATTATAGAAAAAGTAAAGAGAAACCATCAATTTGTGTCTGGAGCCATGAGGAATCAGAAGATTTTGCTCCTGTAACATACAAGGTAGCAGATACATTCTCAGAGTTTGTTGAAATGTTGGGATAAAAACAGAAAAGTGTTCTGTAACAATTCCGTAATATTTTTCTTGGCGATCCCAAAATGTCCATGTTACAACGGCACGCAAGAGGGGGTATAAGGGGGATGAAAATCCCTTGTATAATACCCAAATAAAAACACATAATGGGAGATGTTCAGTGGCTACTACAAGCTATAGGACATTTCCCATTTTTGCAATATTGTGAAAATTGCAGATATAGGCAAAAGCATAACAAATTCTTAAACAATATAGAAAGTTATGCCATACCATCTTTCTCCCAACGGCTCTGCCGGTGGGTGTGTATCGGCTTATGCCGTCCTTGGGCGGCATAAGCCCTTTAACCTGCACTATTTTCGACCCTACTTATTTTGGCAGTATCTTAGGAAATCATGTCTTTCACATTTCCCCAACAGGGCTCAAATCTTCCATTATGGGTAACTACCTCGACTTCGCTCTCAAAATCGCACACAGGGGTAACACAGGCTCTCACAAGGGCAAGAGAAAGTTGTTTTGTATGCTTGGATAGTAAATTTGTGCATTATTACTGTTTTTTCTCTGTTTTCGGTCTATGGCATAAAGCCAATTCTGCTCATTTTTAGTGGTTTACAAGAAAAAAATGCTCCCAAATCAAAAAATTGACTTGCAATCGTTTTTTTTCAGAGTTAACATCACACACCACGAGGCAAAAGTCTTTTGGTTCGTGTCCTGTGTTCTACAGGAAAATCCTTAATCCTAAGCGGATAAGTAGATTGGCTGTGCCACCCGTGCCGACTCCGTTGCCCAGTGCGTAATTCGGGGATACTGGCTTATCAGTTGAGGTTGCCTGTATTTTGAAGTCAAAAGATTTGGGAGGAAACAATGTATGTACGACAAAACAAAGTTTATCTACGTGGGGCTTGACCTCCACAAGGAACAACACACGGCAGTTATTATGGACTGCTTCAACGAAAAGCTCGGAGAAATTACGTTTCAGAATAAGCCATCCGAATTTTCAAAACTCTTAGTGAAAGCGAAAAGATTTTGTACTGACGGTAAGGGAATTGTCTTTGCGTTAGAGAATTCTTACGGCTATGGAAGAGCGTTAGCTGCATGGTTGATTGAACGGAATTACATCGTAAAAGATGTGAACCCAGCACTGTCCTATGCCTATCGTAAGAGTGTACCGCAGTACAAGAAAAACGACAGCTACGATGCACAGTGTGTAGCAAGGGTAGCCATTAATGAACTGAACAAGTTACCCGATGCCATGCCGGAAGACATGTACTGGACACTCAGCCAGTTGGTAAATCGCAGAGCGAATCTGAAGACACATCACAACCGTTTGAAGAATCAATTGCATGAACAGGTCTGTGTAGCTTACCCAAGCTATAAGCAATTCTTTCAAGACATCGGCAGACCAACAGCATTTTACTTTTGGGAGCATTACCCTTCTCCAAGGTTGCTGAGAGGAAAAACTGTGGAAGAACTGGCAGAGGAATTAATCCCAGTCAGCCACAAGCAATTCTCCACTCGCAAGTGTCAGAAGATTCTGGATGCAGTAAAAGCAGACGGCGATACCACAAGGGATTATCAGCCGGAACGTGATGAAATCACAAGAGGTCTGGTGCGTGATGTAAGACACTATGTTACACAGTTGGAAGAGGTCGACAAAGCTATTGCTGATTTTCTTCCAAGGTTCGAGTGTACACTAAACACCATTCCCGGTGTTAGCGACACCACCGTTGCGAAGCTGCTTGCGGAGATTGGAGACATCCGAAGATTTCCGAATGCGGATAAACTGGCGAACTTTGCAGGAATTGCACCTGTGAATTTTTCCTCCGCAGGAAAAGGTGACGATAAACTATCAAAGCAGGAAACAGAAGATTGCAGGGAACCATATACTTTCTCGCAATTCAGATGATTCAGTTATCCTCTAAAGGCTTGCCAAGGAATCCTGCTTTCTACGCCTATTTTCAAAGGCAGTTGGCAAAAGGCAAGACCAAGCCACAGGCATTGATATTAATTTCCAGACGACTAATCAACATCATTTATGGCATGCTGAAAAATAAGACCGAGTATATTATGCCCAAGGTGCAGGACAACTGGGATTAAAGGCATTTTTTTGTAGTAAAGACAGAGAAAACATGGTAAAATTTTAGGCAGTGAAAATCATTGCTTTGGAGAGTGTTGATTTTTCAAAGGAAAAGGAACTGTCTGGAAAAACATAAGTAGTCAGACTCGATGTCAAGGGTGGTAGTAAAGCTGATGTATTAGCTCAAAATAGAGCAAAAGGAAGAGCTTTCGAGCAACAAGAATTTGCTAAATTTAATTCTCAAAATAATAATGCAGTTGAGCAGATTACTGTAAAAACATCTTCTGGTGTTAGAACAAGAGTTGATGCAATTGGATTAGATGCAAATGGAAATGTTGTAATAAATGAATATAAATCGTCATTGACAGCACCATTAACCGATA
>JAILPF010000399.1 GCA_024699575.1 Acetatifactor sp.
TATTAATATTCTGAATTGACTCCTAGCGTATTTTCTCAGATTTCGGTCAAACAAACTGCATCCACTTATTGACTCATTTAAATAAAAAACACAATTAGGTCATTAGAAAAGCTATACTATTTTGACCCATTATGGACAATATGGAATTTGAATCAGTCTCAACTGCTGAATCAATTGGCCCAATAGCAAATATTCCAAATATGAGTCATATTCACCCTCCAAAACATCTGACTCATATGAGCGTTTTGTAATTTAAGGTCAACAATCCTATTGCGCCTGCAAAAACATTTTACTTCAGTCTACTTCCATCTAGAGTTTTATTCTATATCTCTCCAGATTCACATTATCCTCATCCAAAAAGACTGTCTCCACATACTCTCCACCGTTTGAAAGTATTGTTTTCTTGCTTGCTTCGTTCTCCGGAAGGCAGCTGACAAAGATTTCTTCAAATCCAAAGCTTGTAAGAAAATCCAGTGCTTGGGTCAGCATCTTTTTGGCATAGCCTTTCCCTCTCTCTGATGGGCGAACCGAATAGCCCACATGTCCTGTGTACTTTTTCATTCTCTCATTGAGAACATCGTGAACCTGCATGCATCCCACCATTTTCCCGTCGGACTTTCTGATGACTAAAAGGACAGTTCCTCTGGCACCATATACATCTACATCTCTTCCGGGATTAGCCCATCCAATGCAGTATTCCACAAATTCCTTTATATCAGGCATTCTTTTCATGGAAAAGCATCCGTCAAAAGAGGATTCCGCCTCCAGCATTTCCTGACGGTAAGCTGCAATCTCTTCCGCAAAATCCATGGACGGTTCCACAAAAAGAAGCTCTTCCTCTTCATTTGGAAGTTCCTTTCCCAGAATATATTCCACGCAGAATTTCTCGCATACTATCCTTGATTCCTGATTGAATGGCATGTCTGTTTCCTCAAGACACTCCTTGAAAAAATCTGCATGGACATCTCGCCAATATGCAAGAGATCTGTCCCCCTCTCCCTCCGCATAAGCATGAAATGGTGGTACTTCTCCAAAGGCACGCACATATACATCATAATCTCTGATGACACATACAGCCTCATCATTACTGTTTAGGATTACACTATAGTCACCTACTTTTGGAATTTCATCCAAAGCATCCTCCATCACATATTCATCATAGGAACTTGCTGTTCCAAATTTCCTCCCCTCCACAACAAGCTCCGCAAGCCGATCCGCCTCTTCATCATTCCCACCAAAGCTCCATGCCTCGTAGGGTGTATTACTATCAATGTTCTTTTTTGAACAAAACTCTGCCCATAATTCTTTATCTGTCATATGCCATTTTATTGCCCTTTCTTCCATATTTTCAATTTCACGCTCGTAAACACCAATACCACAACAGCGCATATATCCAACAAACCGAATATCCTGGTAAACATATCCGGCATATTAATTCCTGCAAAGCTCGTAATGGTAGAAATAATCGTTATACAAGCAATCACAAGAAGACTAACGCTCCAAGCACGTCTGTAGTTTTTCATTTGTAAGCCCTCCTCTGGTACACCAATTTATCGTCTGACTGAAGAAATTTTCTAGATGCAACCTATATTATGGATTCACACAACTAGGTTGTCTTTTCCTCCAAAACACCCTAAAATAATAACAATTTCCTGATATAGTTCATAACCTGCGCCTCCTCGCATCCATGAAGTCCCTTTTTTTCATAAATTTCAAATTTTTGTCCGCTCCGTCTCAAAAAATGTATCCGGCTGTTTATCAGCAAATCTGATTACTTGAGCCGTAGCGTCAACGATTGCTTCCACACCAAATGGAATGATACAGCGTGGCGTAGCGTGACCAATATTTACGTTAAACAGAATCGGAAGTTTCGGATTATCTATTACTTCGACTAAAAGTTTCTTATACTCATCGGCATAAATTTCATCCTGAGGCTTTCCTGCAAGCACACCGGAAACAACATCAAAAAGCCCTGTTGCTTTCAGTTGTTCGAGTGCCTTTTTATAAACCTTGGGTGCAGGCCTTTCTTCGCTGGTTTCCAAAAGGATGATGCGCCCCTCCCAGTCCTTTGCATCAGGGAAAAGATGATACTTCCGGCATAAAACAGGCATATCCTCGTAGCGATCACCGCAGAAGCAGTCATACATCGACTCAATACATCCGCCAAGGATTTTTCCAGAGAAAACTGCCGGTCCCTGAAGAAGTTCAAACCCCTGATTGGGATGAGAAGGAGTTGAAGTTCCAACTCTATCCGGAGCGAACTTTGTTCTTTCCTCATACCACACATCGCTTGGAGTTATCTCACGAATAGTTCCTGTTGAAATAAGTTCCTGAAAATACTTCTTCGTATATGGAAGCATATCCTCTGCCAATTCGCAAACATCGGGCAGAAATGCCTGCCCATAAAATGAACGCATTCCAATCTTATGAAACATCAAATGATTGATTGTAGTATCTGAAAATCCCAGAAACACCTTATCTGTTGCCGCTTTTTTCAGCTCGTCATTTTCAAAGAGATAGGGAAGCAAACGGTATGTATCGTCGCCGCCAATAGCACATAAAATCATATCTATCTCCTGATTGCGAAGCGCTTCCAAAAGGTCTTCCGCTCTTTTCTCCGGATGGTTCTTGATATAGTCCATACCGGAAAGTGCATGTGGCATAAATTGCACTTTAATCCCAAATTCCTCAAGGCGCTTAACCCCGATATTCTTCTCGAATTCAATAAAAGATTCACCTAATATACCACTTGACAGGCTTACTATCGCTATATTCTTAATCATGAAATTCCTCCATATTCTTCTGACTTTGTTGTAATGTAAAACCTCTCTGCAAACCGGCAATTAACGTTCTCTTTTATGTCTGTCAATCACCAGAAGAACAAACAGAATAAACCATGCGCCCCATGCAATCAGGCAACCCAATCCTTGGGATTGGATATCAACGATTATTCCAATGATAAATGGGATTGACATAAGCATCATTCTTCCCCCATATGCCCTGCACATAGCCTTTTCATCATAATTTTCCCGTTCATTTTCTGATTTCATATTATAACCGGATAATATCTTGGCAGCTTTCCCATCCGATTTATATAACCATATTCCAAACAGAAACATAATAATAGCCATTATCAAATCAAACACGATATAGAACATATCACTCCCCCTGTTATTAATTCATTTACACTGTCTGACTAATATACTTCACTATATCCGAGTCTTCATTCGTGTTACTAACAACAATACTACGCTTAGGCACTTTTAGATAGTCATCCAAAAGTGCCGGCTTTCCCTGAAAATAGCATTGACTACGTTCATTGAAAACATAGTAATTAGAACAGGGATAATCACAATAATTCGGCACTATGAAATATGTAATTTCGCTTCGGACAATCGCCTCCATCAATTTACATTCCATATCCTCAATATACGGACAGTGCTCCCGCTTATCGAAGCACTCATAATTACATTCTCCGCATGCATGAATGTTAAAATCTGAAAAACAGAATAAAATTGAATCCTGCGTATGACTTCGAATTAATTTCCCGATTTTAGCACAATTCCCGTCAGGTCTTGAACTGAATGAGATGATAACTGTCTTCATTTCTACTCCCTCTACAAAGTTATATTTCTATTCTCTCATTTTCTCCCTACAAATCCTGAGCTATCATCAAATCTCTTTCTTCATATATCCACAAGTAAAGGGAAAGAAATCAAACTTCTTTGTTCCCACATGCACCATACCATTCTCTTCATACCATCTGCGAAGCCGTTGATTCTCTTCAACAATTCCGATGTTAATGATCTTACAGCCTTCCTCGCAGGCACTCTGATAAGCATGCTCGAGCAACTTCTTTCCAATTCCAGCGTGTCTATATTCCGGAAGCACAGAAAGATTATTAAGCTCGCACTCGTAATTCTCCTGTATTAACAATGAATAATATCCACACAGAATCCCCTTTTCTTCGTATAGAAACATCAGACAGTTTTCATTATCTATCTGCCAATAGAGCCTATCTTCTGTGGTTGCAAAGGCCACAAACCTTGGTGCATTTTCCGCAGTAAAGCCAAACTCTTCCGCCACAGTCATAAAACTGTTCTTTATGATTTTTACGCACTCCGGAACATCCTCCCGATTAATTTTTCGAATCATCTCTTCTTACATTTCTATCTTTTTATAATTCTTTCCGCGAAATAATTAAAGATATCGTTTTTAAATATAAGATTTATGATTTCAGAAGCACGAGAGGCTTTCAATCCGGTAACCTGTTCGACAATAGAACGTCCGAATATAGAATCTCTACCGCATTCTTCAAATATATCAACTACATGCATGGAACGATTATGAAGTTCATTCTTTTCATCCAAAAGCAGATTCCTAAGAAACAGTTCTAAATATTCTGTAGTTTCATAAACACCATTTTTCAAGTCTTTCTACCGACTCGCAACCTTCTCCCGAATCCGTTCCCAGTCAGGGCAGCGTGAAAAATTCGCGCCGGGCAGTTCACATTCCCGGTTCCATGGCCGATTGTAAACCATGACCTTCAACTCCGGTAAATGCTCAAAAAACCGGAACGCCACAGGTGAATCCTCTACCGCATAATCGAAATGCATCCGATAATAATCCTCCAGTTCCAGATTGAAGTCACTGTTTTTGATAAAAGAATCCCTGCCGTACTTATTGAAGCAAAAACATTTGGCGCGCTCTAATCCGTGTTCGTCAAGCCATCTTCGAGACATCTCATAGGCACTGAACGGTCGTCCGGTTATCACAAAAACCTCATGTCCTTGATCCATCCACTCATTTAGTACTTGGGACGCTCCCGGAGTCTCTTCATAAGCAAGAAGCACTTCCGGGCGATGACCTTCCATCATCAGTTGTTCGTATTCCTCATCCGATAAACCGAAGGAATCCTGAAGATTAAAGAAGCGGACCTGCTCATAAGGAACATTTTTCTGAAAGAGCCTTGCGGCAATCCCTGTAAATGCTCTGGCTGTTTCGCACAGACAATCATCAAAATCCACATAAAATTTCATATTGATACCCCTATCGCAAATCTAAATTTATCATCTGCAAATGAACATTCCATATTCTTTAGGCAAATCTACCACACCATTCTCCGAATGCTGTTTTATAATCTCCAATAATTTATGAGCCGGAATATCCATTATGGTTTTAAATGATGCGAGGCTTCGCAGATACTCAACTAGTTCCTCGATATCTGTCACATGAAGAGAATCTTCATAGAAAAGAGCTCTCACATCGGAAAATACAGCCTTAAGCTTCTCACTTCCATTCTCCATGGTGAAATTGTGATTCGGCTGAAAGCTCTCCCCACCAAGGCTGAACCACTCAGCAAGATAGTCGGTAAAGTTGTGCTCACCAAGAGTAGAACAATAGAATGCTCCACCATCTTTAAGTACTCTTCTTACCTCGCTAAGACCCTGATTAAGATTCGGGACATGGTAAAGCATGGCATTGGCGATAACTATATCAAAATACCCATCCTCAAACGGGATATCCTGAATATCCACCTGCCTGTATTCTATATTACCTCTTTCCCCAAGATTATCTCTGGCTGTTGCCAGCATTCCTTCCGACAAATCTGTGAGTACAAGCTTATCACATTTTGAAATAAGCTCATCGAATCCCATCCATATGCTTCCTGTTCCGCATCCAAGCTCGAGCACTCTCATTCCTTCAAAGATGTCATAATTGGATACTATCCAATTTCCATATCCCTGCTTATTCGTTGAATACTTATCGTGAAAAGAAATTCTGGTATTCAATCCTTTTGATGTTGAATACTGTTCCTTCACTGCAGCAGCATCATTTGAACTCCCTATCTGCATTTTCGCAATCTCCTATCATTTATCTCTTCAGATACAAATTATATTCAAATGTATCTTCCTGTTTTCTCAGCAATAATTCATCAAATCCCATCTGGAGGTAAATATGTTTTGCCCGCTCATTATCATCCTCAACACCAACAGTAAACTCATAATATCCCTTTGCTTTGGTCATAGTTAAAACTGATTTTAAGAGATATGTGCCGCGCCCTTTATTCTGATATCCCTCACGGACTCTAAAATCGGACAAATATGCTCTCCTGCCCCGCACCGCATAATTTTCGTCAGCACATTCATACATCACATGTAGTTCACCAATCAAAAGCTCATTATCATATAAGACAAAAATATCAAGCTTACCATTTTGTATAGCTCTCGTATATTTGGAAATCATTTTTTCCACATCGTCATATTCAAACAGTTCTGTCAAAATATATAAATTCTGTAGCGCCAGTTTTTCTATCTTCATCTTTCTACACCTCGAACGACTAAGAGCGGTAAATAACCTTTCTAAGCGCCGGTCCGCAATATTCATGTGGAATCAGCTTAAAGCCCTGCTTCACATAGAATTGTTCTTTTCCAACCTCTGATAAAAGCTGAATACTAATCCGGCTGCCTTCACACATATTTTTTTCGAGGGACGAGACAATCGACTGTATGATAAAGGCTCCTATTCCCTGTCCTTGATACTCTGGTCTGACAACGACATCTACTATCGTAAAGTACATTCCATCGCCCACAACCCGTCCCATTCCAATTGCCTTTTCTGTATCCCAGACGGTAACGGAATAATATGAATTTCCAAGTGCTTTCTCGGTTTGCTCCCTAGACCAATTATTCCAATTTACTGATTTTCTGAGTTCTAAATAGGTTTCATAACTCAGTTCATTCTCTTTCACCTGATATTGCATGCTTATGCCTCCCTGAATCATTCCTCTAAAACAAATCCAGCATACTATCTAAATAAATCTCTTCCCTGACCTTAAGCTGGTACTTTGGCTTAGTCATGTAGTAAAGCAGAAATTCTAAAATAATCGCACTTCCTAAGCTGCGCCCCTCGATTTTAAAATTGGAAAATCCCGCCGGTGCATACACGTTTTGAATGTCCTCTATTCCGATAAAACCCGGATTTTTCATGGCATCTGAGAAACGATACCCTTTATGGGCATCCGGCGAAACACAAATGTGCTCCTCGAAGTCCTCCCCCAAAGCTTTCCTGCTGACATTCTCATAACAATTTTTTCTGTCATAACAGCCAAACCAACAGCATTCATTGCACAAAAATTCCACCTTTTGCTTTTGATCATCAGACAGCGCATTTAATGCGGAAAAATCTTTATTCAGCCTGAAATCCGGCACCACATACCGAAACTCTTCCCGATTCAATTCCTCTTCAAACTGCTGAAAGTCTGTCAGTACCTTCGTCGTTGAAGAGACAAAATAAAACTCCGGGTACTTCGCCTTGATGTAATCAAGTAACAAATCCGAATAAATAACTACTCCATTAGGAACTTCACCGCTTTTTTCAAGCAGAGCGCACAAACGATTACAATTCCTGTCCGAAAGATGTTTATCAGTAAGCATGGAATTGCTAAACGTAAGGCGTGCGGATATGCCATATTCCTTCATCAATGCAGCCACTTTTTCCGGCTGTTCATCGCCAAATCCAACACGGCCACCTCCCCAGAGGCAGTCGGAAGGCGCACCATAGATGGAACCTATCTCACACCAGTCATAAAAATATTCCCTATGGTCTCGGAAGAGCGGGAGAAAGGTACTATATAAGTCATAAAATTCAAATAATCCGGGGAGATGATAGTAAACCTTCATTTGACCTCCAACCATTTCAAAAAATCTTCATGAATTTGATGAAGTGTACAGCCCAAGATTTTCACAGACGAAGCCTTGTAGTCCTTGCAGCTTTCATAATCCTTGAAATTAATACTGCAAAAGAACTCTTTATATTTTTCGAGCCCGTATGTTTCTAAAACATATCTTGTCCATGCGCCTGCCACCGGGTAACTTTTCTCTGAAGGAATCTCCACAAATTGATTACACTCAAGACATAGTACTTTATCCGTAGGAATCATCGTTCCTTCCTTTTTGAACTTGCGACACCACTCCTTGTTGTCTATCCCCCACCACACCTTATCCATGAACATTGCAAGTCCTTCATTCAAAAAAACGGACGGTGGGCAATTCCACTGAGCAGAAATCATATGGGTATCTTCGTGAAAACCTATACACTTCACTTCCTCGTTGTATACTGCGTGTATGGAATAAGGTTCTATAGCAAAGCTGTCCTCAGCCTTTCCACTCAGAGTAATCGTTTTGCCGATTTCTTCACCCTCTTCATAATATATGGTCAAACCATTCGTCGCTCCCCCTCCAAAAAAGGCAGTTCCGATGACTTCTGCTGATTCATACAACCAATAGCTGATTCTATTCGGATAATTAACACTTAAGTATCTACATATTTCCTCAAAACATCTTTCCTGTTTCTCAGCAATACTTACGATATCTTTGGATGCGGTACTTTTATCCAAATAATGAAATAGATAATGCTCCGTCGCATATGTGCATATCATAGTTTCGCCACTCCTCATAATAATCCATTCTCCTTTTCCGGGAGATGAAAAAAAACTTCTGGATTATTTCCTGATAAATTTATCATCCGCCTCATAGTCATCACTCACAAAACGCTCAACCGTCATATGTAAGTCGTATTTTTCGCGAAGTGCTGCTATCTGACTCATCATAACCGACTCATGATGTGCATCAATTGCAGCCTGATCAACCCATGAATCTATAAGCAAAATTGTTTCCGAATCACCAATCGGCTGAAAATATTCATACCGCAGATTTCCCTCTTCTGCACGTATTGCATCAGCGATACCGGAACTTTCCATTTCCTCGGCAAAAGCTCTGGCATTTCCTTCTCTTCCTTTGTAATAGAGATTGACTGTAATCATAATTTCCCCTCCGAATTCCTTTTATCGCAATCCATTCGCCAATACCCACGAATAAAACAATTCCTTAGGCGGTTTTACATATTCGTACTCTAAGCAAGATGGCGTATTATCAATAATATCGATTGCCTGTTTTAGCACCTCATCAATGGATTTACCGGCTACGTCTATCTCCACTTCATTGATAAGCGGAGCACGGTTTCTGTTTTTAACATTCATCTTCTTCTGTAGCTCGTAGTCAATCAGTCCGTTGTTGGGGCGATTTTTCATTTGTTCCTGAATTTGTGCCAAATCACTGCACACAAGCTTGATTGTGATAAAGTTCTTCCCCTTAAAGACAACCGGGATATCCGCTGTTCGTAAATCATCAATATCAGATGCAATGATATTTTTGTATCCAAGCTTATGAAAACACATAAGCATTGCCACCTGGTTTTCCCAACAAGTAAGCTCTTCCAATTCTCCGGTCATCGGCTCCACACCGTCTCTGGATACAAATTCCGGCACCATATGCTGTTCAACACATGTTGTCTGATAATGTGCAAGCAACCCATTCGCCAATGTAGTTTTCCCAATCCCACTTGCACCCGTTATAAAAATAAAATCCTTCATACTTCCTCCCCTAAATCCACAACAACCATTTTATGCATGCGTAATTGCTTGAAACATATACTCATCTTTTGCCGTCTCTTTAAAGAACTTTCCTCTTACAAACAAATGAGTATCCTCTTCAAAAAGTTCGTTTTTATCAAATCCTTCCGTATTATGAGGTGTAAAGTTCAGAACAACTTTTTTAACATTTTTTCCGAATGCAGTAATCACCCGGTCTACTTCTCCTTTGCCGATAATGGTGTGAAGAATCAGTGTATCATCCTCTAATTCCGCAATCGCATAACTGTCACATTCTGAAATATAAAAAGTGTTCTCCTGCATAAACTGTGACAGGTAGAACATGTACAATCCACAGTTCGATACCATAAACAATTTACTATTCTGTTCTGTTTCATTCAATATCCTGACCATTTTATCCCAATCGTTTTGCTCAGTCATCGGAACAGGGACAGCAGTTTGATCCGTCTTTATCTCTACGGACTTACTGTATTGATATTCCTTTCTCTCGACAAACCCAAACTTTGGATAAAAATCAACAACCGAATCATTTGCAAAAAGGTATATTCCATCTACTTTATCTTTGTAATCACTGATGATTCTTTCCATCAGCGCTCTTGAATACCCTTTACCCCGGTAATCTGAATCGGTCATGACCGTACCAAGTTGAATCAAATGTACAATCTTCCCCCTATAATTCATGTCACAGGCATTTACAGATATATTCGATACAACTTTTCCATCAGCAATAACCGAGTATGGGATGTAATTATCCTTCCAGAAACCATGCTGGTACCATCCCTCAAAGTTCAATCCGCCAAACGTCTTGCCGGCAAGTTCATTAAATGAATTTCTAAGTTTTTCATCATCCCTATAATTATTTTCTATTCTCATTTTACACTCCTCCTAAAATAAAGCCTAAAGTCACTCATATTGCGAATGGTACCGCGTCTAAGCCGGAATTACTGTAATTTAATTGGATATTTGCTAGCTTCTTTTAACAATCATATTACATCGTCCCCACGATTCATCTTTATAA
>JAILPF010000428.1 GCA_024699575.1 Acetatifactor sp.
AGAGTGTGCAATACCAAAGCAGCTGAAATAGCCTGTGAAATTACAGTGGCAAGTGCAACTCCTGCCACATCCATTGAAAATGCAATTACAAAAATCAAATTCAATATTACATTAATGATTCCTGCAACCGTCAGAAAATAAAGAGGTCTTCTGGTATCTCCGACTGCACGAAGAATGGCACTGCCAAAATTATATGCCATTGTAACAGGCATGCCTATAAAATAAATCTGCATATATATTACAGCCTGATCAATACAATCATCAGGTGTTCCCATTTGGGTTAAAAGTGGTCTTGCAAGAAAAACTCCCAAAATTATTAAAAAAATCCCACTGATAAATGAAGTTAGAATTGCAGTATGAACCATTTCAGACAATTCCTGTTTTTGACCGGCACCAAAATATCTGGCAACCATTACATTTGCGCCTACGGAAAGTCCGATAAACAGATTGACTAACAGATTGATTAAAGAACTGGTGGCGCCAACTGCCGCAAGAGCATTTCTTCCTGCAAACTGTCCGACAACAACAATATCAGCAGCGTTGAACAATAATTGCAAAATTCCGGAGAGCATCAAAGGAATTGTAAAGATGACAATCTTTGATAAAAGCGGTCCGTTACACATATCAATCTCATAATTTTTCTGTTTATTTTTTGACTGGTTTAAACTCATATGATACATCTCATTTCATTTCAATTATAAGAGGGCTCACAGAATATCTGTGGCCCTCAAAAATTATTGGCTATTATTAATATAATTGATTAAGCCCTCGGCTGCAATAATTTTTTGCATAAATTCCGGGAATGCCTGTCCTTTGAATGTAGTTCCTTTGGTAATATTGGTTATTATTCCGGAATCAAAATCAACTTCCACTTCATCTCCGGCTTCAATACCTTTGGCCGCTTCCGGGCATTCTATAATCGGAAGTCCGATGTTAATGGCATTTCTATAGAAAATTCTTGCAAATGTTTCAGCGATTACGCAACTTACTCCTGCAGCTTTGATTGCTATCGGCGCATGCTCTCTGGAAGAACCACATCCGAAGTTTTTATCTGCTACAATAATATCCCCCTTTTTTACCTTGTGCACGAATTCCTTATCGATATCTTCCATGCAGTGAGTAGCTAACTCTGCAGGATCGGAGGAATTCAGATATCTGGCCGGAATAATTACGTCAGTATCTACATTATCGCCATATTTAAAAACTGTTCCGTTTGCTTTCATATCTCATCCTCCTTAATTAATCCAGTTCATAAGGACTGGATATCTTACCGGTTATTGCACTTGCCGCCGCTACAGCAGGACTTGCCAGATATACTTCTGATTCCACATGTCCCATACGTCCGACAAAGTTGCGGTTTGTGGTTGAAACACATCTTTCACCGGCAGCCAGAACTCCCATATAGCCGCCAAGACAGGGACCGCAGGTAGGTGTACTGATCACGGCACCGGCTTGAAGAAAAGTTTTTAAAAGGCCCTCTTCCATTGCCTGCATATAAATATCTTGAGTTGCAGGAATTACAATACAGCGAATTCCTTTATGAATCTGTCTGCCCTGAAGTACTTCTGCTGCAATTCGAAGGTCGTCTAATCTTCCGTTGGTACAGGAACCGATGACAACCTGATCAATCATAATATCATCCATTTTTTTGATTTCATCAATGGTATGAGTGTTTTCGGGCAAATGTGGAAAGGAAACTGTGGGTCGAAGTTCGCTTAAATCAATCGTGTACTCCTCATCATATTCAGCATCCGTATCTGCCTCATACTTTTTGTAGGTTCTGGATGAATGTTCTCTCATGTACGCTTCTGTTATATCATCAACAGGGAAAATACCGTTTTTTCCGCCTGCTTCGATCGCCATATTTGCGATTGTAAAACGGTCATCCATAGATAAGTTGGCTATGCCGTCACCTACGAATTCCATGGATTTATATAATGCACCATCAACACCTATCATGCCGATAATATGTAATATAACATCTTTCCCGCTTACCCATTTGGAGGGCTTACCGGTTAAATGAAAGCGAATGGCGGAAGGAACTTTGAACCAGGCTTTGCCTGTGGCCATCCCGGCTGCCATATCGGTACTTCCGACACCTGTGGAAAAAGCTCCGAGTGCACCGTATGTACAGGTATGAGAGTCAGCACCAATGATGACATCTCCTGCTACAGTCAACCCTTTTTCAGGTAAAAGTGCATGCTCAATACCCATTTCTCCAACTTCAAAATAATTGGTGATTTCATTTCTTCTTGCAAATTCTCTCACGCATTTACAGTGCTCTGCAGATTTAATATCTTTGTTTGGCACAAAGTGGTCAGGTACAAGTGCAATCTTATCTTTATCGAATACACCCTGTACCTTCATCTTTTCCATTTCTTTAATGGCAACAGGGCTTGTAATATCATTTCCAAGTACTAAATCAAGATTCGCTTCAATCAGCTGCCCGGCCTTTACTTCATTTAAGCCTGCAGCATGGGCAAGAATCTTTTGTGTCATCGTCATTCCCATATTAGTAACCGCACCTTTCAAATGTTTGTTTTTTCTGTCAATAAGTATCAGATATTCAAAAGAGGGGAATTGACAAAAATGTCTCCCCTCTTTTTTCGTCTGTTGATTATCAGATGAACATTATAAAATTAGTTGTTAATCAGTTTATCAGCTTCATTATTCCAGCTGTAAAGCTTTCTGATTTCTTCGCCAACCTTCTCAGAAGGATGCTCAGCTGCAAGCTTTCTCATTGCTTTGAAATGAACCTGTTTTCCTGCAGGAGACATATCAAGTAAGAAGTCTTTTGCAAAAGTACCATCCTGAATATCACTCAATACCTTTTTCATCGCTTTCTTGGTATCCTCGGTGATAATCTTAGGACCGGTGATATAATCACCATACTCTGCTGTATTGGAAATAGAATATCTCATTCCTGCGAAACCACTCTGATAAATCAAGTCAACAATTAATTTCATCTCGTGGATACATTCAAAATATGCATTTCTTTCATCGTAGCCGGCCTCTACCAAGGTTTCAAAACCAGCCTGCATCAGTGCACATACACCGCCGCACAAAACAGCCTGCTCACCAAACAAATCAGTTTCTGTTTCTGTACGGAATGTGGTCTCCAATACACCTGCTCTTGCTCCACCGATTCCAAGTGCATATGCAAGTGCCATATCCTGAGCTTTACCGGTAGCATCCTGCTCAACAGCAATCAGACAAGGAACACCTTTTCCGGCCTGATATTCACTTCTTACTGTATGTCCGGGACCTTTGGGTGCAATCATGGTAACATCTACGTCAGCAGGAGGAACAATGCATCCGAAATGAATATTGAAACCATGTGCAAACATCAACATATTTCCTGCCTCTAAGTTCGGCTCGATATCTTTCTTATAAAGATCAGCCTGCTTCTCATCATTAATCAGAATCATGATGATATCTGCTTTCTTTGCAGCCTCGGCAGCTGTATAAACTTCAAAGCCCTGTGCTTCTGCTTTTTTCCAAGATTTAGAACCCTCATAAAGACCAATGATAACATGGCAACCGGAATCCTTAAGGTTAAGTGCATGTGCATGACCCTGACTACCATATCCGATAATCGCAATAGTCTTGCCCTCTAACAATGAGAGATTACAGTCTTCCTGATAAAAAATTTTTGCCATCTTCTTTTCCTCCATTTACTCATAAAAATTTAAATCCCGTAAGATTCAGATGTATAACTGATAGGTTTCCCTAGAGCTAACAGATATGTATTTAATCAATATGGATAACATTCTCTGTACCACGACACAGCCCGGCAATACCGGTTCTTGCAAGTTCAAGAATCTCATAACCTTCTAACAGAGCTATGAAAGCCTCGATTTTGTCCTGATCTCCTGTAATTTCTATAATAAGACTTTCAGGTGCCACATCAATAATGTTTGCACGGAATACATCAGCCAGAGAAATCACTCCCTGTCTTTGTGCTGCAGAGGCTTTCACCTTTATCATTGCAAGCTCACGGTATACGCTCTCGCCCGGCTTAAGTTCTCGGATATTGCGTACATCAATCAGTTTGCCAACCTGTTTTTCAATCTGCTCCAGAATTTCACTGTCACCGGAGGTGACGATTGTAATACGCGTGATTCTTGGATTAGCTGTGACACCGGCTGTGATGCTTTCGATATTATATCCTCTTCTGGAAAATAAACCGGAAATGCGGCTTAATACACCGGATGTGTTATCTACAAGCAGTTCAAAAACTTTTCTCTGCATAATTCACTTCCTTTTTCAGATAAATCCTGACTTAATAATTCTTACAATTATCTAATATAACAACATAAATGATGAATGTCAACAAAAATCGCTTTAGTTATTTAAAACATTAAAACCGCAACGCTGTAAAGCCGTGATTAATCGTCTTTTTCGGTACATTTTGAAAGAGCGAGCGTTCCGGTTCTGGCAACTTCGACGATACTGATAGACTGCAGCAAATTGATTAACAGCTTAATTTTGTCGGGCGTATCACAAATCTGCAGCATCATAAAGTGTTTGGACATGTCAACAATTTCTGCTTTTGTCATCTCGCAGATTTCTATGATGTCCCGCCTGTTATTCTTATTGTATTTGATTTTTATCAGCATTAATTCGCGTGTAACGCACTGCTGTTCCTCAAATGTTTTTACTTTTATTACATCCAGTTTTTTATTCAGCTGTTTTTCAATCTGTTCA
>JAILPF010000448.1 GCA_024699575.1 Acetatifactor sp.
AACTATCTTATAACGATTAAGAGGAGAGTCAACATGGGAGTTTTTTCAAAGGTACATCGTTTTAGAGAATCGGGGGAACAGGTCAATGTGTATAATGCTGAAAGATTTGGAGAACCGAAAAAGTCACTGTTCACCACTTCAAAAATTTTAACCTTACATAAACAGATTGATATTTTAGATTCCTCGGAAAATATAGTATATCACGCTGAAACGAAATTTCCGTCCATACATGACAAAACGGATATTGCGGATGCAAACGGCAATCAGGTAGCACATATTGAGCGGAAGCTGATTTCTTTGCATGAGAGACATTTTATTAATATGGCAGATGGAACAATGTTTGAGCTGTCAAATGAAATTATGCATATTTTTAAAGATGTCAGCAATATCGAGGGATTGGGATGGCAGCTGAAGGGCAATATCCTGGGACTGAATTTTGAACTGTATGATACAAACGGAAATATTATTGCGGTAATCGCACAGAAGATGTTGTCCATTCACGACAAATATTGTGTAGATATCTATATGCCGGAGCATGAAAAAATGTTGGTGGCAATCTTGATCACATTGCAGCATATGATTAAGGACAGAGAGGCCAGATCCTCCAGTTCGTCCTCTTCGTCCTCTTCCAACTGACCACTGTTTTGTGTCATATGAGGATGTGAGGATGAAAAACGAAAAAATCGCAGCTTTGATTCCGGTGGCGGGTCTTTCCGGACGAATGGGAGAATTTAAACCACTATTGCAGCTTGGAGGGAAGACATTGATTGAAAACAGTGTGCAAAGTGTGCTTTCAGGTGGGGCAGAAACAGTTGTTGTAGTGACAGGGTATCGGGCGGACGAAGTGGAACAGGTATTGGCGAAAGCATATGGAGACAGAGTACGGTTTGTGAGAAATAACGAGTATGAGCAAAGTGACATGATGTATTCTGTCAAGCTTGGAGTTTCTGCACTTCCACCCTGCGATGCTTTTTTTCTGGTTCCCGGAGACATGCCATTGATTTCAAAGTCTACGTTTTTTAAACTTCTTTCGGAGAGAGAATATTTTTCCGACGGAGTGCTGATTCCTACGACGGAGGGGAGACAGACACATCCACCGTTGATTGATGCAAAGATGATTCCAGTTATTCTGGCTTTTAGGGGAGATGGTGGGCTGAGACACCTGTGGAAACAGACGTCAGACAGGATAAGACAGGTTCCCGTGGAAGACAAGGGAGCAGAGATTGATGTGGATACTCCCCGGGATTATCAGGAGTGTAAACTTGTTTATCATGATATACACCACAGAAAGGGAGAATAGATTTGGATAAAATCAGCAAAAGTGTTGTGAAAAAAGACCATGCACCCAAAATGTCCGGGAGAAGCATTTTTGTCGCAGACTATTCGTCTGATGGTGTGCTGTGCGGAAAGATTCTTCGGTCAAAATATGCACATGCAACAGTGGTGAATGTTCATCTTCCCAAGCTCCCGGAAGGATATTATTATGTCGATGCAAAGGATGTGCCGGGAGATAATAATGTAGATATTGTGCTTGACGATACGCCTGTGTTTTGCCGGGGAGAAGTTCATTATATCGGAGAAGCGATTGCAATGTTGTGTGGACCGGACGAGAAAACAGTTTGCAAACTGACGGAGCAATGTGAAGTGGAATATGAACTGCTTGAGCCTGAACTGGATTTTAAATGCGCGAAGGAAACCTTCTTTGAGTTTGATTTTGGACATGGAGATGTTGAAAGTGCATTTGCAGGTGCCAACAGGGTCTATGATGAAGAATTTGAGACCGGCTATCAGGAACAGGCATATCTGGAAACGCAGGGTATGATGGCAGAACCGGAGAAAGACGGAAGGATGTATGTCCATGGATCGGCACAGAATGCGTACTATATTCATAATGCGGTGAAACGTGTGCTTGGGTGCGAAGCAGATCAGGTCCATGTCTTGCAGGATGTAACAGGTGGGGGATTTGGCGGAAAAGAGGACTATCCTTCTATTCTGTCATGCCAGGTTGCTGTGGCGGCATATAAGTGCAAACAGCCTGTACGCTGTGTGCTGGAACGTCGGGAGGATATGGAATGCAGCACCAAGCGCCATCCATCATGGTGCCGCTATCGCGTGGCGGTCAAGGACGGCCGGGTTACGGGGATAGATGCTGATATTATCTTTAATGCAGGGGCCTATTCCACTGTATCCGGGTTGGTGATTCAACGTGGCGTTTTTATGGCTTTGGGAGTATATAATATTCCGAATGTTCATATTCGGGGACGGGCTGTGAAGACCAATACCACACCCTGTGGAGCATACCGTGGATTTGGGGCACCGCAGGTCTATTTCGCTGTAGAGACAATGATGAATCATATAGCTGCAGATATGGGCATCGATGATTTATCATTTAAAGGAAAACATCTTGTAAAGCAAGGGGATATGACGTCCACTTGTGGAAAATATCATTTTGAAGTACCGTTGCCTGCAATGATTGAGAAGATGGATATTGCATGCGATTACCGAAAAAAACGGACTGAATATGAAAAAATGCAACGCGGACGGTATCGTAGAGGAACTGGGCTTTCGCTATGTACTCATGGGATAGGCTTAAATGGATCTGCGGAAGCGGAACAGACGAAAGCCGAGGTCAGGCTTCACAAATATAAAGACGGAATGGTGGAGATACTGGCGGCAAACGGTGAAATAGGGCAGGGACTTCGAACAACCTTCCCGAAGATTGTAGCGAAAGAACTTAATGTGCCTCTGGAAAATGTCTTTTTCGAGCATCCGGATACTGCCAGAGTCCCGGATTCCGGTCCCACTGCAGGTTCCCGTTCCATCATGATTGTAGGAGAATTGCTGCGACGGGCTGCCGCTAGACTAAAACAGCAGTGGAGGGATGGCGAGGACCAGGAGGTCGAGGAACACTACAGGAATCCTGACTACTTGATTCATTTAATGATAAGACATTTGAGGGGGATGCATATCCGGCTTATGCGTGGTCGGTCAGCGTGATAGAGCTTGAGATTGATACGTATACAGGGTGTGTAAAAGTGCTGGATGCATTGGGAATATACGATGTGGGAACTCCTATCGATTACAATGTGTTAATCGGTCAGATGGAGGGCGGATTCCTGCAGGGAATCGGTTTCGCATCCATTGAAACGATGGTGTACGACAGAAACGGATATATCCGTAACAATAATTTTTCTGATTATCTGATTCCGACTACTTTGGACGTGCCGAATTTAAGAGTTCTGCTACATGACAGTGAGTATAGCGAAGGCCCTTTCGGAGCCAAAGGGGCAGGTGAATTACCGTTGATAGGCGCTCCGGCAGCATATCTTGCGGCAGTGGAGCAGGCTCTCGGAGGAACAAGATTAAACCATGTTCCGTTTACGGCGGAGGATGTGGTTGCTGTGCTGGCAAAGGAGGGAAAAGCGAATGCCTGATATTTCATTTGTACTGAATGGAAAAGAAACCTCTTATGCCGGGAGTGCGACGGAACGTCTTTTAGATGTGCTCCACAATTCCTGTTGTGTAGCAATTGGGGCTGTTGTGGGAAGCTGTGTCGTTACATTGGAGGGATATCGGGAAACAGAACGCTATGCGGTGATGGATAAAGCCTTTGCAGATGTTTCCGCCGTTCAATGTGGTTTCTGTACCCCTGGTATGATTCTTGCAGCAGAGGCATTGCTTTCTAAGAATCCCCACCCTGATGAGACGGAGATTCGTGAAGGACTTTCGGGCAATTTGTGCAGATGTACAGGCTATAATGCCATTATAAGGGCAGTACAAAAGGCTGCAGAGGAGGGAAACGGACTATGGTAAATGGTTATGCAGCAGAGTCTTTGCAGCAAGCACTTGATATTCTTGTTAATACTGACGCAGTTCCCTACGCCGGCGGTACTGATTTGATGGTAGAGAACAGACCGGATGTAAAATATCTTTTTCTCAAAAAGATTCCGGAATTGAGAGCTATCACGGTGGATGAGCAGTATGTGCACATTGGTGCGGCAGTTACTTTTACGGAAGCGATTGCGAACCCAGATGTTCCGAAGCTGATGAAAGAAGCAATCACTTTGATAGGTTCTCCCGCTATTCGCAATGCCGGCACCTTTGGCGGCAATATTGGAAATGGCTCGGACAAGGCAGATTCCGTGTTAATTGAGTTCGCTGCTGATGCGAAAATCTGTCTGGTATCCCAAGCCGGTGAGCGTCTCGTTGATGTTGCCCATTTTTATTTGGGGCGCAAGAAGCTTGATTTACATCCGGGAGAGCTGATTAAAGAGATACTGCTCCCAAGATATGGTTTGGAACAGTATACCTATCAGAAAGTCGGTGGAAGAAAAGCACTTGCAATCACATTTGTGTCTTTTGCCGGTGTATTTCAATATTTCAAATGTGCGATGGCAGGATTACGAATATTGCGGCCGCATTTGGGGCAGCCGGGGACGCCATCCAGAGATATAAGGATATTGAAGAGATGCTTCTTGTAAAGACGGTTGACGAGGCAAAGAAATTAAAGACTGAGTATCTCAGAGAGTATGAGGAACGTATGGGGTATAATCAGAGTCGTGTCGGTGCAGAGTATCAGCGATATGTGTGCAGGAAACTATTGGTGGACTTTATGAAAAAGAACG
>JAILPF010000519.1 GCA_024699575.1 Acetatifactor sp.
GGAAACAGTTCTTCATGGCATTTACAGATGCGATGGAACTCAAGAAATGGAAGAATCATGAAGACCAGCAGACAGCTGTTGCAAGCTTTGAAGACTATGCAGGATTATTGTTTAAAAAGGACGGCAACGGACAGCTTCCTCCTGCAATTGGATTTGTGATTAATCCCTTTGGTGATAATATTATTGTCCCCAGAGAAATGATCGCACAGTATATGGCTGCCAGAGCGGAACAGATGCAGAATAAAAAGCCTACGGTCTAAATAATTGAACAGATTTGTCGATATAATAAATACAGGAGCTTTTGCGAGGCCGGCAAGGGCTTCGAGTATATAACAGACATCGACACCACGGATGGTATTTGCGCGGGAAAAGGATTTTTCGCAAATACCATCTTTTTTATGGGTGTCAGAAAAGGAGGCAAAAGTTTGAAAATTGATTCCAGTTCAATTGGAATGGAATCCATGAGAAAATTTCAGTCCGCGAAAACTACGGTAAGACGGTTTAAGCTGGCGGCGTATCAAGGAGAGGATACGCAGGACAATACCGCCATGGACAACACATTGGAAGAGGAAGCACAGGAGCTTGGACAGAGGGGGAGTTCGCTTCAGGAATGGGAGGCGAGATTTAGGAATAGCACGGGACGTGTGCATATGAGAACCTCATCCGAAACAACAGCTGTAAATATCCGTGAGATGACCATTCGTTACATTTTTGATTTGTTGTTTTCCAATAAGAGAAGCAGATTTGATGAATGGATGAACAACCAACCTGTGAATTATGTGGAAGAGAGCGTTGCATGGGAAAGCGAGGAAACTATATTTTCGACAGTCGGTAAGGTCCGGACATCCGATGGCAGGGAGATTGATTTTAGGATCAACGTGGGGATGAGCAGAGAATTTATGCAGACCTACCGACAGGAATTACGTTTCAATGCAGGAGCAATGTGTGACCCGTTGGTAATCAATCTGGATACGGATGTGGCAACTTTATCTGATCAAAAATTTTATTTTGACATTGATGCGGATGGAGAAAAAGATGAGATTTCCCGTCTTGGAATGGGCAGTGGTTTTCTTGCCTTAGACAAAAATAACGATGGCATCATCAATGATGGAAAGGAACTCTTTGGAACAAAGAGCGGTGACGGTTTCCGTGATTTGGCTGCATATGATGATGATGGAAATGGTTGGATTGACGAAAATGACGCAATCTGGTCAAAACTTAAAATATGGTGTATGGATGAAAACGGAAACTCGCAGTTATACCGTCTTGCGGAAAAAGGCGTGGGAGCAATCTGCCTGCAAAATGTTTCCACAGACTTTACATTACAGGGAATGGATGCTGCTAAAGGCGCAATCAGGCGAAGCGGTGTTTTCCTCTATGAGAATGGGAATGTTGGAACCGTGCAGCATGTAGATTTCGCAAAATAATATAAAAACCTTCAAAAAATAATCTGAGTTTCAAATAAAAAGGAGCAATCGCCGGACAAAGCGATATGCTCCTTTTTGAATATTTGTGTAAAAACAGGCAAAACTAGTGAGAGAAGATTAATAAGCAACATGGAAGGAATGGGGAAAATGAGAAGGAATAGAGATAATCATATTGTAGGTGAGCGGATTGTGATGATTGCATCCTCCGCGATTGTCCTGGTAGCATTGACCATGGCAGGCTTTTACATGAAGGGAAGGAACGAACAGACCAAAGATGACGGATATGTCATAGATTTTACAGCAATGGAAGATAAAGCGGAGGAAAAATATGAAGAAATCGCACAGGCAAACCGGATTGAAGTGGAGGAAGTGGAGGATGACCTGGACTATATGCCTATGGAAGCTTCCGGCTCTCATATTGAAATTCCGGGTCTCACAGGACCGATAGAAAAGCAGTTGCCAATTGCGGAAGAGATTCCGGATTTTGAGGAGATTTCGGACTATGAGGAGACTCCGGAAATCGAAGAAACACAAGAAGCCGAAGAGGTGGAAGATATGGAAGACATGGAGGAGACAGCTCCGGTTCCTACACTTAACTATTCGACAGAAAACAGGCTGGTTCGACCGGTGCCGGGAGAGATCCTGATGCATTACAGTATGGATCACAGTATTTATTTTGCGACACTCGACCAATATAAATATAATCCTGCAGTGTTATTTTCGGCGACAGAAGGAGAGACGGTATGTGCCTGTGCAGCCGGGAAAGTAGTGTCGGTATCGTCAGATTCCAGGCTGGGAAACTGTATAACATTGGACTTGGGAAATGGTTATCAGGTGATTTATGGACAGCTTGCAAGTATATCTGTGGAGCCGGGCAGCTATGTGGATGCAGGAGCGCAGCTTGGAACTGTGGCGGCACCGTCGAAGTACTTTAGCCGTGAGGGCTGTAACTTATATCTTCAATTGACTCATGACGGAGAGTATGTGAATCCGGAAGAATTGTTTGAACGCAGGATGTGAAGCATCTGCGTTCATGAGCAAAAAGCGAAGCGGATTGCGAATGTCCGCTTTACTAAGAAAGTGTAGGGATATGTATATTGTAGGCGGAACGATTAAGACCATGCTTGGTGAGGAGATAGAAAACGGCATTATCCGAATCCGTGACGGAAAGATTGCAGAGCTGGGCAGGGCAGATAAGGTAGAAGTGAAACCTAAGCAGGGCGAAGAGGTGCTGCAAGTGCCGGGAGCAATCGTCATGCCGGGGCTGATAGAATCCCATTGCCATATGGGGATCACAGAAGAAAAAAAGGGTATGGAGGGGGATGACTGTAATGAAACCGTTAATCCCATCACACCGTATCTGCGGGCAATTGATGCAATCAACAGTATGGATGCAGCATTTGATGATGCGGTCCGGGCAGGCATTACAGCGGCCATGATAGGCCCGGGCAGTTCCAATGTGGTCGGTGGACAGTTCGCTTTGGTGAAGACAAAGGGAAGAAGAATTGATGACATTATTGTGAAAGCACCGGCTGCGATGAAGGTGGCATTCGGCGAAAATCCGAAAGTCAATTATTCAGGGCAGGGAAAGAGTCCATCCACAAGAATGGCAGTGGCGGCAATGCTGCGAAAGGAATTAACGGAAGCAAAGGAGTATCTGGATAGGAAGGAAAACGCCGAGAAACAAGGGGAAGCATTTGAGGAAGTGTTTGAAAAAGAATGCTGGGCGCCGGTTTTTCGAAAGGAAATCCCGCTAAAGGCTCATGTGCACCGGGTGGACGACATTTTTACAGCAATCCGAATTGCCAGGGAGTTTGACTTAAAAATGACACTGGACCATTGCTCGGAGGGACATCTTATTGTGGAGGAACTTGCGAAGGAGGGCTTTCCCACTATTGTTGGTCCGGATTTGGCAAGCCGAAGTAAAATTGAGGTTCAGAATATGGCCTTTAAGACAGTGGGAGTGCTGAACCAAGCGGGACTGATGACTGCTATTACCACAGACCATCCGGTTTCTTTGATTCAATCTCTGCCGCTATGTGCCGGAATGGCGGTAAAAGCCGGGCTGGAAATGGGTGAGGGCTACAAAGCTATCACACTTTATCCCGCTATTATTTGTGGGGTGGATGATAGAATGGGAAGCCTGGCAGTCGGTAAAGATGCGGATATTGCTATTTTCGATGGTAATCCTATGGAGGTATTCACCAATACTCTGTACACCATAATCGATGGAGAGATTGTCTATTGCGCTGAAGGAGAGCGTACATGATGCTTTTTACTCTTGCATCATGAGGATTTCGTGATAAAATAGGTTCATAGTGTTGAGATTGGAGGCAGGCTGTGAGAAGAGAGAAATGCCGGATTGTATTCGCCACCCTCAGCCTGCTTGCATGTGTCACGGGATGTACGCAAAAAACAGAAGTGAATTCATCCGGTGGCTATTATGCGTCGGCTGTGAGTATGGAAAGTACTCCCATTGTTGATTATGTGGTGCCGATTCAGACACCGAATATATTGGTAGACTTCCTGGGCTATCAGGCAGATGGAATCAAGAGAGCGGCTGTGAAGGGTACAGAGCTTCCGGAACATTTTCGACTGGTTGATGCTACGAGCAAAGAGGTAGTTTTTGAGGGCGATATTGAAGCTGCAAAGGAACAGACAGACAGCGCTGCTTTGGTAGGATATGCTGAGTTTAGTGATTGGACCAAAGAGGGCGAATATTATTTGGAGTGTGACAGACTGGGCAGGTCGTATACCTTTCCGATTGTGGATACTTTATATCTGCAGATGTTTTCGGACCTGGTAAATGAAATTACAAACCGATGTGCGAGTCAGACAGCTGAAATGGATGAAGTAACGGATCTTTTGACTGCTTACGAATGGTATCCGGAGCTGTTTGAGGATGAAGATGCGGATGAGGTGCCGGATGTGCTTTCGATACTGGCTGACTGGACGAAGAATCTGGAGATTGATGAGACAGAATCCGGAGTCGGGGTACGTCAGGCAACGGTTCTTGTAAAATTCAGCTACCTTTATCAGAAATTTGACCGTAAATATGCTACGGCGTGCTTGCAGAGAGCAACGGCAATCTATAAACAAAGTCAGCAGACGATACATAAGGACGCGGAAAGCTTTTTCGCCCTGACGGAGCTTTACCGTGCGACGGGTCAGTATACTTATCGAAGTCAGATAGAAGAGTATAGAACTTTTTTTGAAAACAACAGTAGTTTTCTGGAGGAAAAGGAATATCTGTACGGTGCTATGACATATATGGTAACCAGACAGAAAGTGAATGTGGATCTCTGTAACATCTTTATGAAACAGATTAAGGACAGAGGAGAGGAAGTCTCGGGAAGATATCAGGGAATGATTCATCCGGTGTCAGCAAGGAACAATGGCATCGATGATATTTTAAAACGTGCCCGTGAAATTTTGTTTGCAAATTATGTGCTTCCCAGTTATCAGTATAACAATATTTTAATGGAATGTATGCATTATCTGGGCGGACAGAATCAAGAAGCTGTCAGCTTTTACGATAGTGAAGACAATACAGGATGTCTTCTTGCGCTTGCACAGCTGGCATCCATACCAAAATAAAGCAGAAAGGTAAGAAAAATGAAAGTTGTAGTATTAGCAGGTGGAACAAGTACGGAGAGAGATGTTTCCCTAGTCTCGGGAAGTATGATTTATAAAGCACTGAAAAAGAAAGGCCATCAGGCTGTTCTTCTGGATGTTTATCTGGGATATAAGGGAGAAACGGAAGGAATTTTTGAGAAAGATATAGACTGGACGGAAAAGATAGGCGCCATTGCAGAGAAAAATCCTGATCTGAATGCGATTAAAGCTCTTCGCCCGGATGGGGACAAGAAATTTTTTGGACCGAATGTAATTGAAATATGTCAGAGTGCTGATGCAGTTTTCATGGCATTGCACGGAGCCAATGGTGAGGATGGCAAAATTCAGGCATGCTTTGAACTGCTGGGCATTCCCTACACCGGAACAGACTATATCAGTTCTGCTATGGCAATGGACAAAGGAATTTCCAAGGATTTGTTCAAGGCGTATGGGATTCCAACCCCTGCGGGAACACGTTTTAAGATTGGAGAAAAAGAGCCCGAAAAGGTTCCCTATCCTTGCATTGTGAAGGCATGCTGCGGAGGTTCCAGTGTCGGTGTATGTATCGCACGCAACGATGAAGAATACGAACTGGCCAAGAAAGAGGCGTTCCGCTATGATCCTGAAGTTGTGGTGGAACAGTACATAGACGGTAGAGAGTTTTCCGTAGGAGTGATGGATGGAAAAGCACTTCCGGTGATTGAGATTGCTCCGAAGCAGGGATTCTACGATTACAAGAATAAATATCAGGCCGGCAGCACCATTGAGACTTGTCCGGCAGAGCTTTCTGAAGAGAAGACAAAGGAAATGCAACAGATTGCAGAGAAAGTGTTTGCGGCACTCCGTATGAAGAATTATGCCCGCATGGATTTCCGTATGGATCGCGAGGAGAATCTGTACTGTCTGGAAGCCAATACACTTCCAGGTATGACACCGACGTCACTTTTGCCACAGGAGGCTGCGGTTCTTGGAATATCTTTTGAAGATTTGTGTGAAAACATTCTGCATTATGCACTGGCATAGAGGATGTAATGTTTAGGAAGGATGTAACTTTCATGAACCTTAGTATCAGACAGATAGCTGATGCCTGCGGTGGCAGGCTTGTGATAAAGAAAGCTGCACAAGAGGTGCAGGTAAGCTGTGTAGTGATAGATTCCAGACAGATAGAAACGGATGGAGTCTTTGTGGCAACCGTCGGTGAGCGGGTGGACGGACATAAATTTATAGGTCAGGTATATGAAAAAGGTGCCGCTCTGGTTATTACGGAAAAGACTCCGGAGCAGGTGGAAAAAGAGTGTGATGTGCCTGTGACGGCATGGGGAAGCTATCTGGTAGTGGAAAATTCCTTTCAAGCGCTCAAGGATATTGCGGAAGTTTACCGAAAGACTTTGGATATTCCTGTTGTGGGAATCACGGGTAGTGTGGGAAAGACCAGCACTAAAGAGTTTATTGCCGGGGTTCTCGCCGAAAAGTATACCGTTCTAAAGACGGAGGGCAACTACAACAATGAGATTGGTGTGCCGCTGACATTGCTCAGAATCAGAGAGAACCATCAGGCAGCAGTGGTAGAAATGGGAATCAGCGACTTTGGAGAAATGCACCGCTTAAGCAAGATGGTGCGTCCCAATGTGTGTGTGATTACCAATATCGGACAATGTCATCTGGAGAATCTGAAAACCCGCGATGGTATCTTGCAGGCGAAAACAGAAATTTTTGATTTTATGGCGCCGGACGGAGAGGTCTGTCTGAACGGTGAAGACGATAAGCTTCAGACGGTGGAACAAGTGCACGGAAAACAGACCCATTTCTTTGGACTGGGTGGATTCTCCGGGGAGGAAGTGTATGCGGATAATATCCGAAGCAAGGGCTTATGGGGCAGCGATGCTACACTTCATTTTGTCCTGAACGGACTGGAAGAGCGGGAAGACATTCAGGTTCCGTTGCCGGGAGTGCATATGGTGATTAATGCAGCTGCCGCTGCCTGTGTGGGTAAGCAGCTTGGACTGAATTCTCAACAGATAAAAGAAGGGATATCCAAGGTGGCAGCTGTTGCCGGAAGAAATCATCTGATCCGTCTGGAATCCTCTACGCTGATTGATGACTGTTATAATGCCAATCCTGTGTCCATGAAGGCTGCGATTGATTTGCTTTCTATGGCAGATACGGAGAAAATCGCTATTCTGGGTGATATGTTTGAACTGGGGGAAAACTCAGATTCCATGCACGCAGAGGTGGGTGCGTATGCTGCGAAACATGAAATTGACAAAATCTACTGTGTGGGAACAAATTCCGGACATATGTATGAAGCAGCTTTAAAAGCAGCAGAACAGACTGCACAGGTTTTTTATTTTGAAACGCTGGAAGCTTTGCTGGATGCGCTGAAGCAGAACAGAGAGAAGTGGATTCCGAAGGGATGCACAGTGTTAATCAAGGCCTCCCACGGAATGAAATTCACACAGGTTGTGGATTGCTTAAAAGAAGAATAGATTAGGTATCCTTCGTCCAGAAATCGACAGGCTCATAGTCCTGAAGTTTGGCGAGGAATCCTTTATCGGCTAATGCCTGCTGAATGAAATCCAGTATCTGCTCATTGTCCGCATAGACAGTGTGATAATGATATCCGGAGGTAATGTTTAAAAGCAGACTGGACTTGCCGGATTTTAAATCGTCCATAAATTCTTGTATGTCGCGCCGGGATTTGATATTCATCTCGGCGCGAAGTACGTCATAAACCTTGTGGTACACAAATTCATCTGCCACAATTCCACCTAAGTCTACAATCAATTGCAGCTCCTCTTCACACTGTTCGTTAGTGTGAATCACTTTGAACACACGGCTTTTACCCAGACGCTCATGCAACAGATACCCCTTGTTGGTGGAAAAAATATCATATCCGTTTGCACGCAAAAGGGCAATATCCTGAACAATCACCTGACGACTGACGTCAAACTGTTTTGCCAGAAATTGTCCTGAAATCGTAGCGTGATCTTTGGATAACATATTTAGGATTTTTTTTCTGCGTTCTTCGCCGGTCATCGGGAGCTCCTTTCCTTATACTGCGTGCAGGTTCTTTAGAGAGATATCCAGAATGGGAGCGGAGTGGGTGAGCGCACCGCTGGAGATATAGTCCACACCGAGGTCGGTGAGCTTTGCAATGTTCTCTTTGGTTACATTACCAGATACCTCCACTTCTGCTCTGCCGGAGATAATAGACATTGCCTCTTTC
>JAILPF010000260.1 GCA_024699575.1 Acetatifactor sp.
TGTTTATATTTTTTTCTCTTTCAACCTTACTATCTTTTTTCTTGCTATAAATGGTTACAATAATATTACATATATTGGCCAACACACTAGCAAATAAACCAGACGTAATTAATATATACAACAAATTTTGCATTAGTAATCACTCTCCCTTCATCGCCATTATACGACAAAAGGAGAGCAATTCAAAGTCTTTATTCACCTACAATATCAATGCCATACTGAGCAGCGCACTCATGCTCAATTCTACATCCTCTGTAATTCTCCCATCCCTCTGCAAAATATGCGCAGTCAGCTGTCGAAAGCAACTCCAAAGACTTGCCAAGGAACCACAACGGTCTTGCATCATGGGGAGCATTCTCAAAGAAACTGTCAATAACTTCTACCTCTCCGAAACGCTTTGTAACGTCCTCAATAATTTTATCTCTTTCTGCCTTGATTTCCTCATTGGTTTTGTCTTTCATCGGCTGACTGATAAATAACTTTTTCTTATCCATATCTCCCATCCTTTCTTGGAATCAGCGTCCTGCCCTCCACCGCCTATCGGACGCCACCCTGCAATACCTCGCCCACAAGCAAAGCATTACGCTCAATCTTCTATTTATCCACAGTAGGCATACACGCCTATCAAACATTCATTTCTATCTTTCCACGTCCGGTTAGTGCCGTTCTCATTGTGGCTACTCTGCCCTTCGGCACCAGCTTGGTTGAAATCATACAACGCAAGCTCCCGGATGTTGGAATAATGCTTCTGCAAATCATTAATAATTTGCTCGTCAGTAAAATGCTCCGGGTAGTTACGCTTCAAGCGCACTTCCCGGATTGCATTCTTAATCTTAGAGGACAGACGGGCTGTATCTGCCTCCGACAAAGGCGATAATTCATCCGATAAATCGGCTAAAATCTCATTCAACAGCGCATCCATCCTCAACCACCTACTCTTTCTCTTCTTTGGCTTTTCTGCCACGTTTTCCCTTTTCAGGCTCTTCGAAAGTCTCTCCTGCTTCTTTCTGCAGTTTTGCAACTTCCTCAACAGAAATAGTGTCAACTACTTCGCCATTCTCATTATAGGCATTAACACTGCCATCAGGATTATCTTCCAATGCACCCTCCGGCACATTATCAGTCAGCTCTACTTTTAATACTTTCAAGGGAGCATCCTCCGGGACCTCAGCCCCGGCAGGATACCACACCCCATTCTTTACTACGATATGTGGGTACTTCATAGTTCCACCTCCTACTGCTTAGCTGTAACGGTCACTTCACAGCTTGCGGTGTAAACCTCTCCATCATATTCAACAGTTGCAGTGATTGTTGCTGTTCCTGCTGCAACACCGGTAACAGTTCCATTGGAAACGGTTGCCTTAGTTGTATCAGAAGATTTCCAAGTAACAGTTCCACCGGAAGGAACGGTAGTAGCAGTTAAAGAAGTGGTAGCTTCAGCTTCGACAGTTGCTGTGCTCTTATCAAGCACAACTCTCTGAACAACCTCCAGAACGAAAGTGGAATCCATCTCTTCGTAGGAAGGGAGAGTTATTTCGGATGCAGTTACAGAGGTAATAGCAGGAGGACCATACTCAGTCTTCACAGCCACAGCAATGCCCTTGCCGTACATTGCAACGTCCACATCTGCCACCTGACGAGCGGTTCGCTCTTCGGGTGTGGTACCGAACCATGTCTTACCGAGCTTGGTTGCAGGCAACACAGTTACCTTATCGTTGGGATAGAAGTAATGCTCGTTTCCTGCTTCATCAGCAAACATCTTATCGTAAGGCACGATAGTAAGTTTGGTTCTGTTCTTCACGATTGAGATTACGTTTTCATCTGTAACCTCCACAGTTGCAGTAGCGTTCTGTGCCAAGATGGCATTTCTAACCTGTGCATTTTCGAGCAAATACTGGAAGGTGTTGGAATTCATAAGTACATGAGTTACAATTCTGCCCTTCTTTTTCAACGCTTTTCTCGCATTGTTCAAATCAGTGAGCGGCTTGGAGTTTACAGTATCGCTCCACATGGAGTTTCCGGAAAGCTTCGCATAGTGCGTTCTTGCATACTCACCGGTAGGATCATAATCATAGGCATACTTCACACCATCGGACTCGATACCGATTACGGGATGCCCGTTTACAGTAGATAGCAGAGCCATTCTCATTCTCTCAGGTACAACTTCACCGCCGCGCACAAGGGTATTGGTGTCATCATAGATGCTCTGCAGAGCATTGGTCAGATAAGGATCATTCTCATCCTTAATACGGTCAATTTCCTGCGCATCCTCTTCAGTCACAATCATAGATTCACGGAAAAATGCCATCTGGGTCTTCTCAGTCTTCAAGCCTTCCCTAGCACGAATGGTAGGCAGTGCATCAAAATTGGAAGGAGCCAAGGAAACAGGCAGCCCTTTGTGTGTCTTAATCCACTTTAAATCAAGACCGGTTTTCTTTTCCTCCGGAAACCACTGCAATCCCAAATAAGGGATGTCATTGCTGGCTTCTTTCGTTGCAGCAAGTGCAATGGATTTAGAATTAACTACTTCGTTTACTAACATCTCTCATACCTCCTCTTACTCAAATACAATCATGGGCAGCGCTGCTTTGACTGCAGAGTCATAAGTCACACCAGAATGTGCCTGCGCAACCGCCGTGTTGATGTACGCTTTCTTAAGCAATGTACCCTGAGGTCTCTCCTCGGGAACATCATGAAGCAGAATACCAACCACAGTACCGGTATTATCTGCAACACCAGCCGCACCAATCGGTGTTCCTGCTTTAACAACTTTTTTGCCATCAGATCCTGCATTCACATTGCTGAAATCTAATGTCATGGGAATACCCTCAAAAGGGATTCTCTTCAAAATCTGGACATCGCCAGCAAGCGTTTTCTGTTCAAACTGCATATTCGACATTTTTCATTACCTCCTGATTTACACATAATGGGATAAAATATCATTCTTTTCCTGCTTGCCGCCGTACAGTTTCTCGGCGATTTTCTCTGCTTGCGTCTTGTTGTCATCATCTCCACCAGTTCCACCCGGTGTCCGTGTACCGTCCATTAAGTCCTCTTTGGTTTTCTTCTCAACAGCATCTTTCTGCGTCTTCAACAAATTCGCAAGGCTGGTAGCTCTTGTCTTAGATGCCTCGGCATCTTCCGATACCAAGCCGCCAATCACATCTTTGTAATCCTCTTCGGTCAGTCCTGCTGCCACAAGAATCTTTTCAACTTCAAGCCTGCTGGACTTCTTTGCAAAATCCAACTTGGAAGCTTCAGCATCATCCAAAGCCTTCTGAATTTTCTCTGCATCTGTCAAGTTTGCTTCCTGAAGCTTTTTATAAGCCTCTGAATCCTCCTGGAGTTTTTTCAACACATTAGGATCCACATTGTTTTTCTTGACTCCCTCAATATCAGCGCCATTAATATCTAACAATGCTGAAATCTGCTCGTCGGTTGCCTCGGGGAACTGTTCTCTAATCTGTTCACGTGTCATTTTTTTCTCCTCTATCGATTCATACACTTTTTCAACACGGTGCGCTCCGCATAGAATCTGCCGTCTAACGCTCGGGCCTGCAAAATAAAAAGAACCATTCTAGCGAAAAGTATGTCCGCTAGAGCTGGCTCTGTCTTTCATAGCAACGTGCCTGTTTTCAGGCGCATAGTTTACACTTCCAGTTTTAGTGTTAAACACTATTTTTCTTCCGCAGTTGATTCTAGGACATTTTATTTCGCCAACGCCCTCAAACCTACCAAGCAGCTTGCCACAATTGGGACAGCGCACATCAATCATCATCACCACCACCTTTCCCGGATGACAATGATATTTGATACTCACGTTCTTTTTCCAATTCTGCTTGCTTCTCAAGCGCTGTCTTATACAGCGCATCCAAATATGGCTTGGATTCCACATAAACCTTCTCAGGGTCACCCCAAAGGTCACATGTTTGAATTGCAATTTTCGGATGAATGCCTTTCTCTAACAGGTAAAGAAGCGCTTGCGCTTTCACAAGCATGTTATCCGTCTTATTCCGAGTGATTTTGATATCTATATCTGCAATAGTCAGATTGGAAGATATCTGTTGCTTTGTCTTTAAGATGTTCAGTACAATCTTTAAGAACTCCCTCTCCGATTTCTTAGTGACAGGCTCGTCAATTTTTGCTCGTTGCTCCGCAAAATCCCAACCATTGCGGAGATATACTGCCTGTCCAGTATCACCGCCAGTGTTCTGTTCTCTACTCGGCATCCCCTCAATAATCAGCATGTTTTTATACAAATCATCCTTTAGGGTCTGTGTCTGCTCCTGGTTC
The DNA here is from genome assembly GCA_024699575.1 of Acetatifactor sp. Lineage (GTDB taxonomy): Bacteria > Bacillota > Clostridia > Lachnospirales > Lachnospiraceae > Acetatifactor. The sequence goes on from JAILPF010000260.1 coordinate 4,294, forward strand.
AACTCGCTCGATACGCTGTTCACATCTGCCGGAAGCGAAGGATTGACAGTCTTAACACTCAGAGCACCAATCTTGCACATTTTGAGGAAGGTCTTTTCATCAATCTCACAGTTTACAAATTTGATAAAAGCTTGCACAAACTGCGCCACACCATCCAGTCGATTAGACTGCACTTCATTAATGGCATCCGTCATAGTGTGTACAATCTCAATATCCGACAACCGACGTGGGTTATTGGGAAACTCAATCAACAGGATTCGCTTGTGACCGTTTGGCGACGATTTTTCAGCTATATACTTACTATCGCGGATGTAATACACATAACTTTTCGTTGTACAGTAATACACCGTCCTGCCTTTCTCATCCTCGCGAATCGAGACAGACATAAGAGCCGGATGTCCTTTTGCAGAGGAATAAATGATGAAGTTATACCTTGGATCTGGCGACTCCATATCAAACATTGGCTCGCCCTCGTCAACTTCATCTTTTTTACAGCTCCAAGTTTCTCTGTAGGCTGTTCCCATTGTGCTTTGGAAATCGCCAAGCACAATATCGTGATAATCTTTGCTTCTAGTCTTCATGAAAACGTTTAGCTTATCGATTTCAGCAGAAATCTCTGGATTATCACGAACACTCGTATACTGAATCGGCTCCCCGTAGTTCTGCGCCGTCATAAATCGATTGATTTCCAGCGCATGATTCTCAACAATCTTGTTGTTAATCTCCGGACGGACATCTTTTTGCCGATACAGTATCGGTTGGTCACCGGCAACATAATGATACAGATAATCCATCTCCCTGCGGTTTTGATTATGAATCGGCAGCGCATTCTCCAACTCCTCAATCGCTTCTTTTGGAGTTGTAATGCTCGTTCGATTGCTTATTATTACTTTTCTACCATATACACCATGGCACACATCATGAAAAGACTTGCTATTTCTATGCCAAGGAATGTTCATCTGTTATCACCTGCCTTTTACTACATAAAAGCACCCACCCTGCATCGGCAGGATAGGTGCTTTGTGTGGGAATATGTTTTGGAACACTACTTCACGTTATCATAATACCATTTTACGAATGTGAATTGTGTGAAAGTTCGCTCCGAGTTATGATTTTATCGATTTTTTTTGAAATCGTGCTCCGATCATATCCAAGATCAGAACCAATCTGCTCATCAGTCCACTTGTCTATGTACTTTAAACGTAGGATTGCTTTATCTTCGATGTCATCCAAACTCTCTATAAAGCATTCGATATCCAGCTTCATATCCTCGTATAGTTGTTCGTGACCATGAAGGTCAACTATAAGCTGGTTTACTATCCTTTTCCGTTCACTATCAGATTTTACGTTAGGACCAGATACCACGAAATGGCACTGAGCATAAGGAAAATTCTTCATTGAACCGCTCACAACACCATGTTCAGCCAATACAGGATGCTTTTCGAAATACTTTAGTCTA
>JAILPF010000155.1 GCA_024699575.1 Acetatifactor sp.
TAGCATATAGAAAAGATGGTACAACAAAGAAGGATTGTCAATATGAAAATAGAGAATCAAAAGCCTCGTGATGAGGCAATCGAAATAATTGAGAATTATATAATAAGCAGTGGTTTACAGTCTGGCGACAAGCTTCCGTCGGAGCGTGCAATGTGCGAAATGTGGGGGGTTAATCGGTCTACACTTCGCAGTGCAATTAAACAGTTGATACTGGAAGGCGTGATTTGCAATAAAAAAGGCTCTGGAACCTATGTCGCCAGCGAAAAGCTGGTGCGTAATTTACAGGACTCTTATGGATTTTATCAATCTGCGCAAAAGGCAGGGCGAAGTGTCCGTACCAGAGTTATAGCATTAGAGACTTGTGAAACGACAAAAAGCATTGGAAAAAAGATAAAACTTCCATTGGGGCATAAGCTCTATCGCTTAGTGCGGCTTCGTTTTTTGGATGATGTTCCGGTTATGCTGTCTAACATCTATATTGATGCAGAGCGTTATCCCAAAATGAATGAAGTGAATTATGAAGAAAAGTCCTTTTATACTGCTTTGTATGAAATCTATGGAATAAAGGTTTCCGAGGGTACAGAAAAGCTGAGCATTGCTTACTGTGATGCCCGAGAGGCTGAATATTTGGAAGTAGAGGAGGGGGCTCCGGTGATTTGTCAGTCTGGACTGGCATTGACACAGGAGGGTGAATTTGTAGAATATTTTCAAGAAATTACCCGTTCCGAATATATCCGCTTTGCGATTGAGCTGACAAAGAAATAGTCTGATTCCTCCGGCTGATTCGGTGGAATTGGAAAAGCAGGAGGAATGAATATGAAATTAGCAGCAGTTGGTGACAACTGTATGGATGTATACGATAACATCGGACAGGAATTTGCAGGCGGAGGTCCTGTAAATATGGCAGTATACTTTGTACGTCTGGGAGGGGAAGCATCCTATACCGGCGCCGTTGGGAATGATACCTATGGAGAATTTATGAAGGAACAGATTGTGAAAAAGGGAGTGGATATTTCCCATCTGCATGTTCTTAACGGAAATACTGCTGTAACACATGTGGAATTAAAGAATGGAGAACGTATTCTGGGAGAATATGACGAAGGTGTTCTTTCAGACTTTCGATTATCCGAAGAGGACAAACGTTTTCTTTTGACACATGATATGCTGACAACCAGTCTGTGGGGAAATGTACACGGAGACTTAAAAGAACTCCATGACAGGGGAATGAAGATTGCCTTTGATGCTGCGACAAGACCGGAGGATGATGTGGCGGTGATTGCAGCAGCGGCAAGCGATTATTTCTTTTTTTCCTCGGATGAAGCAGACACAAAGGAATTAAGAGAGACTATGAAAAAAATCTGGAACAGAGGACCTAAGATGGTAATTGCCACTTTGGGAGAACAAGGAAGTGTTGCGTTTGATGGAAAAGCGTATACAACTTTTGGAATTGTACCTTGCGAAGTCGAAGATACGATGGGAGCAGGCGACAGTTATATTGCCGGATTTTTAAAAGGGATATTAGAAGAAAAACCAATGGAAGAATGTATGAAAATGGGAGCTTATAATTCCAGCATAACACTGGGATATAAAGGCGCCTGGTAAAATAAAGGAGGCAGCCGACGTGGCAAAATCAACAGAAATCACCTACCGAGCACCAATATATGTGCAGTTAAGAGAAGTCATTCGTACTAAAATTGAAGATGGAGAATATGCACCGGGAACTGCGATTCCTTCCGAAAATGAATTAGCGGAAAGCTATGAAATTAACCGGTTGACCGTGCGTAGTGCCATTGATACCTTAGTGAGTGAAGGACTTCTTCTTCGTGTGCAGGGAAAGGGTATTTATGTTGTGCCGAAAATCGAGCGTGACATAGAAGGACTTGGTGGATTTACAAAGGAAATGCAGGAAAAAGGTGTTGAGACCAAGCGTAAAATTCTGTTGAAAGGGCAACGGCGAGCCGGAGACAAGCTGGCATCTATTTTTGGAATTGATAAAGAAGAACAGTTATATTATATCAAGCGACTGGATTATGTAGATGAAGAACCGATTGGAATGGATGAAATCTATATTCCGTATAATTTAATTCCTAAAATTGAAGGAATTGATCTTACGGTGTTCAGTATGAATGAGATTTATAAATTTTATGGGATTAACCCTGTTAGAGCGTGGCAGACCTTGGATTTGGTTCAATTGCCGCAGTCGGATGCCAGAATGATTCATATTAATAAAGAACAGACGGTCTTTATGTTTGTGACGACATCTTATGACGAACAAGACCGGGTGATTGAGTATTCAAGGTCATACACCCGTGGAGATAAGTGTGATTATCGTGTGCATTTCCATAGGTGATAGATAAGGAGAGCATATGTTATTAAAATTCGATGAAAAAAAACAGATAGATAGTGTGAATGGAGCATTAGCCCTGCGTCCGCAGATTGAAAAAGTGTTAGATGAGATTTGGGAAAAGGGCTTTGATGGTATTTACTTTATTGGAATTGGTGGAACTTGGGCATCGGCTATGCAGGTAGAAGTATATATGCGTGGCAAAAGTGAACTTCCTGTCTTTGTAGAGAATGCTGCAGAATTTATTACAACAGGAAATAAGCGATTTACCAAAAGATCGGTGGTTATTTTTTCTTCGGTTACAGGAAAAACAAAGGAAATGGGAAAGGCAATAGAAAAAGCACATACCGTTGGAGCGAGAGTGTTTGGTTTTATTGACAGACCGGATGCACCGTTGGTAGCACAATGTGACTGGTGCATTTCTTATCCGATGAATGAACAGCTTAAATTTTTTATGGTAGCCAATTATCTGATGTATAAAAATGGGGAATTTTCAAAATACGAATTGTATAATGCACAAATGGAAGCGCATCTGGCAAAGGGCCTGGCCGAAGTTGAAAAAAAAGCAGATGCATGGGCAGAGCAGTTTGCAAAGGAAAAATATGAATACCTTAAGAAACATCCCGAAATGCCACATTACTTTGTGGGAAGCGGAACACAAGGAGGAGCAACCTACTCCTATGCCATGTGTTACTGGGAAGAACAGATGTGGATTCGGACAAAATCGATTAGTTGTCCGGAGTTTTTCCATGGTATGTTAGAAATCATTGACGCAGAGACCCCGGTTACACTTTTTGTAACGGAGGATGAGCAAAGAGTGCTTGCGGAGCGAGTAAAGAATTTTCTCCCGCGAATTTGCAAAAATTATACAATTATCGATAGCAAAGACTATGCAATGGAGGGAATTAGTGAAGAATTCAGAGGCTCTATTTCCCATTTAATCATTCATGGAGTAAACAATCGTGTGGATGTCTATATGGAGAAGGAACTTTGTCATCCGCTGGAAATTCGTCGTTACTATAGCCAATTGGATTATTAAGGAGGAAGCTATGCTAAAAAATATACCAGCCTGTATGTCGCCAGAGCTTTTAAAAGCACTTTGTGCGATTGGCCATGGCTCGATGATTATGATATGTGATGCTAACTGTGATATTGCAACGGTAGGACGGGAGAATGCTTATCGTGTGCGACTGGATGGAGTAAGTGGACCGGAGGTTTTAAAAGCGATTTTGGATTTAATTCCTTTGGATGATTATATTGATAATTCCGTAAGGATTTGCAAAACAGAAAATGGAATTGAAGCACCAAAGGTGTGGAATGAGTATGAAAAAATTGTCCA
>JAILPF010000182.1 GCA_024699575.1 Acetatifactor sp.
GATCTGCTGGAGCTGTCACAGGCAGTGCGGAACTCATTTGAGCAGGAATTGAACAAAAAAAACCTTACATACAAAGTGAGTGGAGAATCTGCAGTAGTATCTGGAGATCAAAAACGTCTGCATCAAGTAATTTTCAATTTGGTATCCAATGCTATAAAATATTCGACAGAGGGTGGATGTATAAATATCGATGTTAGGAGTGATACAGATGTTACCACGGTGACAATAGAGGACCGGGGAATTGGTATTTCAGAAAAGGATTTGCCCCTGATTTTTGAACGATTTTATAGAGCAGACCGTTCTCGCAATCGTAAAACGGGTGGAGCGGGTATAGGTCTTACAATTGCAAAAGCGATTGTTTCGGCACACAATGGGAATATTACTGTTGAAAGTAAAGAAGGATATGGCAGCAGATTTGTTATTACGATACCAAAGAGGTAAGACGGTGGTTCCTGTATGGTAAATAAAAACATTGCACTTTTCAACGAGGAGGACATATATGATTACAAGGGATAAAGCATTCGAATTGCTGAAAAAATATAACAAGGATTTATTTCATATCCAGCATTCGCTGACAGTAGAGGCTGTTATGAAGTGGTATGCAAAAGAACTTGGGTATGCCGATGATGCGGAATATTGGGGAATAATCGGGCTGTTGCACGATATTGATTTTGAGTTATATCCTGAAGAGCACTGCCTTAAGGCTCCCGAGCTATTAAGAGAAGGCGGAGTTAGTGAGGATATTATCCATGCTGTTTGTTCGCACGGTTACGGAATTACCGTGGGATGTGGTGTAACTATAGACGTGGAGCCTGTTCATGAGATGGAAAAAGTTCTCTTTGCTGCTGATGAACTGACAGGTCTTATATGGGCTGCGGCTCTAATGAGACCATCAAAGAGCACAAAAGATATGGAACTTAAGTCTCTAAAGAAAAAGTATAAAAGTAAAGGTTTTGCTGCCGGGTGCTCCAGGGAAGTGATTGAACGCGGAGCAGATCAGCTTGGATGGGAACTGGATAAACTTCTTGAAATGACACTTAAGGCAATGGCTGAAAGTGAAGATATTATCAATGAGGAGATGTCATCCGTAGCCTGAGGAAGGCGGTGAATGTGAAAACTGCTCATCATGTAGCTTGGGGAAGCTTGCTTGACAGATTTTGAAAACAATTTTATAATATAACAAATTCAAACAAATAAATGAGGTAATGTATGTTAAGTGTGGTGAAATAACCATTGCAAAATGAATACTGTAGGTTGATTTTGATGGTAAAGATCGAAATACATCCGTAGGTTAACGGTGTGAACTGTTAGCTTTATTTTGCTACGCTTAATATATTGTGGAGAAATGAGTCATATGTAATGATATGGCTGCATTTTGATACCTCGTTTCAGATTACTGTGAAATACAGGACCATGATATCTTTGTCGCAAGATATCATGGTCCTTTTGCATGAAAGGGAAATGGATAGAATGAACACAGAAATACAGATAGAATTTGATAAAGTAAAAGACATTTGGGCAGGCTTTGCGGTGACAGATTATGCGAAGGAGGAGATTACAAATACGCATATTTTTCTGAACGAAGCAGAGCTGCGAAAGCAGCTTCGAGATACCTCCGACAGCAGGGAACTATTGGAAAAGCTGGGTACGCCCCCCTTACAGAACATGTCGGAAATCAAAGAGATTATGACGATTGTGGAGAAAGGTGATTGCCTGTCTCCCTATCAGCTTGAGAGAGTAGAGAAAATATTGGTGGTGGTAGAGCGCCTGCGCGACTATTTACATCGAGGCAGGCAATTTGAGAATCCCCTGGCTTTTTACGATGAGAACCTGGATGCAGTGCCAGAGCTTCGAGAGGAGATTGCAGAACAGATTCGCAGTGAAGCGGTGGATGACAGGGCCTCCAAGGCATTACTGGAAATCAGGACTGCAATTATGCGCATGGAAGAGAACATGAAGCAAAAAGCAGAGCAGATTATCAGAAACAACAAGGAATGCATGGCAGATACCTACTATACCATGCGAAACGGCAGAGTTTGTGTGCCGGTGAAAAAGGAATATAAATTCAGGATTCCCGGCAGTGTCATTGACAAATCCTCCACGGGGAGCACTTTTTTTATCGAACCCACAGGTGTGGCAAAGCTTTTTGAGGAGTTACAGTTATTGCGGATAGAGGAAGAAAACGAGGTCTATCGCATTTTGTATACGCTCACAGCGCTAGTGTCGGAGACCATCCCTGCGCTTGAGGAGGACAGAAGGATGATTGAAAAACTGGATTTCATATTTTCCAAAGGAAAACTGAGCATGGAACTGGACTGTGTGGAACCTGCTATCAATCTGGATAGACGAATAGTACTAAAGAAGGCCAGGCATCCGCTGATGGATAAAGCAATTAATGTACCGTTGGATTTTGCTTTGGGCGAAGTTAAGGATACGCAAAAACCGGAGGAGCGAATACGTGGCATCGTGATTACAGGACCCAACACAGGTGGGAAAACGGTTGCTATCAAGACGGTGATGCTAAACAGTTATATGGCGCAGTGCGGTCTACATGTGACATGCAAAGAGGCCGACATCTGTATGAACAGTAATTTCCTGTGCGATATTGGCGACGGACAGAATCTCACGGAGAATCTTTCCACTTTCTCTGCCCACATCAAAAACGTGTTGGATATTTTAAAACAGGTTAACAGAGATAGCTTTGTCATCATGGATGAACTGGGCTCCGGAACGGACCCTGCGGAGGGAATGGGAATTGCAGTTGCCATCTTGGAGGAGCTTCGAAAGAGTGGAGCAAACTATCTGGTGACAACCCATTATCCCGAGGTGAAGGAGTATGCGGACAGGACGGAGTATATTGTCAACGCAAGAATGACTTTTGACAGGGAAAGCCTGTTGCCTACCTACCAGATGATTATTGGTGAAGCGGGGGAAAGTTGTGCATTCTACATTGCAGACAGGTTGGGAATGCCCCGGGAGATGTTACAGGTGGCTGTGGAGGCTGCATATGGAAAGAGCGCATTGGACGAGTACCATTTCAATAGCAATGCGAATCTGCAAAAGACTGCATCGGGAAAAATTATGAAGGAGAAAAAGCAACATATCAATTCGTCTCTTAGTACAAAATTTCAGATTGGAGACAGTGTGATGGTATACCCGGATAAAAAGATTGGCATTGTGTGTCAGCCGGTTAATGAGAAAGGCGTTTTGCGCGTGCAGATTGCAGACCGTAAAATCTGGATCAACCACAAGAGAGTAAAGCTCCATGTAAAGGCGGAAGAGTTGTACCCGGAAGGCTATGATTTTTCCATTATCTTTGATTCTGTGAAAAACAGGAAGATAAAGCATGATATAGAGCGAAAATATACGCAGGAAACGCTTGTATATGAGGATGAATCGTAGTATGGTGTTCTTATACAATGCAAAAAAGGGGGAGAAAAGATGCAAACGAAAAAAATGTATTCGGTAATAGCAATAATAGTCATGGCAATCTGCGCAATCCTTGCAGTAATTTTTCTTGGAGGCATACGTAAGGGCGAAGAACTTGAAAACCACACTTTCTGGGGAGATCAAAGGGATTGGACTTGCGGAAGTATTGAACAGGTGGAAAGGGGTACTAAGAAGGGGGATGTACTCACTGTTTCGTTAAAGTATTTTGTCAGTGTGGATGATGATGTGATGATTCAGAAACTCGGATTATCTGCTGATGATTTTCCAAACGGATATGACATTGTTTCTGCCGGAAGTACAAAAGACTTTCCTGTATCGAAAGAATGCAACATTGTTTTCATTGATTGGGGCAAAAATTTTGAAGAGGACAGCCGTGTGGAAACCTATGACGATGTACATGTCTGCACGAATGATTTTGATGTATTTGAGAAGTATTTATCGACTTATTCAAGCTTGGAGAATCAGGTATTCTTCTATGATATTCAAGATGGAAAAATTGTAAGCATCTATGAGACGTGGCTTCCATAGGAAAGTAAAATAAACCGAAAAGACCATCCGCAAGATAGCTCACGGGTGGTCTTTATCATTAAAATTTCAGGGGGATTAACGATATAAGTGTAGCATAATTATACGCAGGTATATCCGCCGTCAATCGGCAGGATAACTCCGGTTACATAGCTTGCTTCTTTGCTTGCAAGGAAGATTGCACCGGCATTCAATTCGCCCTCTTTACCGTAGCGTTTCATAGGAACGTGGTTTTGAGCAAACTGCTGGAAGCGATCTGTGTCAAGAACAGCAGTGGTAAGCTCGGTATAGAAATATCCGGGGCAGATGCTGTTTACGGTGATGTTGTATTTCGCAAGCTCTGCGGCAGCAGCTCTTGTGAAGTTAACTACACCGCCCTTGGAAGCATGATATGCGATGGTAGGAATCTCGTCATTTCCAACCAAACCGTACATGGATGCAATGTTGATGATTCTTCCGTAGTTGTTTTTCTTCATAAGGTTTGCAAAGCTTCTGGTTACCTTGAATACGGAGGTAAGATCGGTTGCGATGGTGAAATCCCATTCCTCATCCTTCATCTCAAGCACTCCGGCATCCTTGGAAGAACCGGCACAGTTTACAAGGATATCTACCTTGCCGAATTCCTTTTCTGCCTGTGCAGCAGCATTTTCAATTGCTTCAGAGGAGGTGACATCACAGGCGATGGGTAATACAGATACGCCCTCTGCCTCCAGTTCTTTTTTCAGTTCCTCAAGTCTATCTAATCTTCTTGCAAGCACTACCAGATTGGCACCCTGTTTTGCGAATGCGCGGGCCATCTGACGACCCAAGCCGGAGCTTGCTCCTGTAATTACTGCAACTTGTCCTTTTAAATCAAACATATGAATTTCTCACTTTCTTTTTTATATATAGTATTATCGGTTATTAATGTATTTTACGGCTGCAGTAGCGGCAACTGCCCCATCTGCAGTAGCGGTAACAAGCTGTTTTACCTCTTTTACCCGATTGTCCCCGGCTACAAAGATTCCGGGAACATTGGTATTGCAATCTTCACCGGCAATGATGTATCCGGCCTGATCCAGCTTAATCAGCTTGGCAAAATTCTGATTTTCGGGGATTCTGCCCACAGCAACAAACACGCCGTTTACTTCGATTTCTCGCACGGAACCGTCATTGTTGGTAACCTGGATTTTTTCCAGTCTGTCACCTGCAATCAACTCTGTGACGTTACTGTTATAAACAAATTCCACATTGGATTTTTCTTTTAACAGATTTACAGTGGCATCCTCACCTCTGAAAGAGTCTCGTCTGTGAATCAGGTAGACCTTTTCGGCGATATCTGCCAGATATAGCGCATCCTCTAAAGCGGTATTTCCGCCACCGACTACAGCTACCTTCTTCTTGCGATAGAAAGCACCATCGCAGGTAGCACAGTAGGAGACACCTTTTCCAATCAGATCCTCTTCATTGGATAGACCAAGCTTTCTGTTCTCGGAGCCGGTTGCCAGAATAAGAGCCTGACAGCTGTAGGTATTTTTATCGGTGACAACTTCCTTTGTGAAACCGTTGTCCTTGATATCAACCACTTTCTCAAAAACAATTTCAGCACCAAGACCCTTTGCCTGCTCATACAGCTTTGTGGCAAAATCAAAACCGGAAATATGGGCTTCAACAGGATAGTTCTCAATATCTAAAGTGTTGATAATCTGTCCTCCATAATTCTTTGCTTCCAGAACAAGTACTTTTTTGGAAGCACGTCTTGCATAGATGGCGGATGTAAGACCTGCAGGACCTGCGCCTACTATAATGATATCATACATTAGTTTTCGCCTCCAATCATATCTTCAATAGCATCCTTCGGGATTAAGCCGACGCTTCTTTTTACTTCCTTGCCATTTTCAAAAAGGACCAGACAGGGGATGGAAGCAACATTATATTGCTCTGCCAGCTCCTCTGCATCATCAATATTAACTGACACGATTTTTGCATCACTGCTGTGTGCTGCGACAGCCTCCAGCGAGGGCTTTAACATTTTACAGGGACCACACCACTCAGCGTTAAAATCTACCAGAACCTTTCCGGTGTGCTTTAATACAACTTTCTCAAAATTATTATTATTAGCTTCAATAACTGCCATAGCGATATCCTCCTTATTATTTCTAATATTCTGCACATTTCCCGAACCAAATAACCGATTAGAAGAATGCAATTAAATTGTTTACAATCGAATAGTATCAAACAAAAAATAATTTGTCAACAGTTTTTTTAAAATTATTTAAATGATGTACTTGGATATAACTGTAGACCCTGAAAAAACTTGACTGGAATTTGGTAAATGCGATAAGATGGAAACGTCTGATTGAGCCATATTTAAAGAGGTGCAAAATGAATTTTTTTCGTAATCAAAGATTATTAACTCGTTTATTTCATGCTATTGCTATTCTTTGGCTGGGAATTCTTTTTTACTATGCTATTAGATTGACGGGTTTGAATCTTAACTCAGCAAATGAAACTATAACAATTTGTTATGATTTTTTTATAAAGAATATTTTTAAATTTGTATTTGGATTATTATGTGTATATCTAATAGGAAAAATGTATGATATTTTTTTGTATAAACTTCCCCAATGGATTTTCCCGACCGTCATATGTGTTTT
>JAILPF010000300.1 GCA_024699575.1 Acetatifactor sp.
CCACCGGCGATGGCGTAGCAGATGAAGGCAGTCTTCGTGGCTCTGCTGAAACTGTTGCGACACGGATTAAGGATGAGATTCAAAATAAAGTGAATGATGCCGGATTGGAAATCGTGGAAGCACGTATTACCTATCTGGCTTACGCACCGGAGATTGCATCTGTGATGTTACAGAGACAGCAGGCATCTGCTATTATTGATGCCCGCAAGATGATTGTAGATGGTGCTGTGGGAATGGTTGAGATGGCATTGGAGCGTTTGAATGAGAAACAGTTGGTGGATTTGGACGAGGAACGTAAGGCAGCTATGGTATCCAACCTGCTGGTAGTATTATGTGGTAATCACGATGCACAACCGATTGTGAATTCAGGGAGTTTGTATTAATGGCTGAGAAAAAACAAGTTCCGTTGCGTTTGTCGGAGAAGCTCTATAATGACATCGCAGCATGGGCTGAAGATGATTTTCGTTCCGTCAACGGGCAGATCGAGTACCTGTTGTCGGAATGTGTCAGACAGCGCAAGAAAGATGGTAAATATGTGGGTGAGGAGATTGATGTACCACCCAAATTTGATCTTCGATAAGAGGGAGTGAGGGATATGGCAGAAAATGTTGTACTTGATATACAGGGATATTCCAAAAACTATGGGGGAGATAATAAGGCAGCGGATAATGTTTGTTTAACAGTAGAAGCAGGAGATATTTATGGATTTATCGGACATAACGGAGCCGGCAAGTCCACTACCATCCGCGCAGTAGTCGGAGTCTTGGATTTTACTGAGGGTGAGATACATATTAATGGTCATTCGGTTAAAGAAGACCCGATTGCCTGTAAACGTGAGACGGCTTATATACCGGATAATCCGGATTTGTACGAGAACCTGACGGGGATTCAATACTTGAATTTTATAGCAGATATTTTTGAGATTGATACAGAAAAACGCAAGGCGTTGATTCAGAAGTATAGTGACATGTTTGAGATTACCAGTGATTTAGGGGATTTAATCAGCTCCTATTCCCATGGTATGAAGCAGAAGGTAGCGATTATTTCAGCACTCATACATGAACCGAAGCTGATGGTGATGGACGAACCTTTTGTTGGACTGGATCCGAAAGCTTCATTTACTTTAAAACAGATTATGCATGAGATGTGTGAGCAGGGAGCGGCAGTGTTTTTTAGTACCCATGTATTGGATGTGGCTGAAAAACTGTGTAATAAAGTAGCCATTATCAAGCAGGGTAAGATTATTGTCAAGGGTACGATGGAAGAGCTGACTCATGGACAGTCTCTGGAGGAAGTTTTTTTGGAGGTGGAGGATGAGAAATAAAAATATCATTCTGCTGACTGCTCTGCTTAAATCTTCCAGCCTATGGAATATCAGTAAGTATAGCAAGGATAAGAAAAAGCGAAGGAGGGTTATTGCCGGAATCATTGGTTTTGTCTTCCTGTTTCTTATGATGCTTGCATATTGTCTGCTGGCATGCTTGGGGTTTGATGCCTTGGGAATAATTGATACCGTGCCGGTAACCTGTGCGCTTCTGATTTCAACGATTGCTTTCTTTTTTACATTGTTTAAGACAAATGGTTATCTTTTTCATTTCAAAGAGTATGATATGTTGATGGCGTTGCCGCTTCGAAGTAAGGATGTTGCGGGATGCAAGTTCCTGTATATGTATATCAAATCATTGCCCTGGTATGCAGGTATCTCGCTGTCTATGATGATGGGATACGGTATTTTTGCTCATCCGCATATCGCAGTATATCCGGTGTGGATCATTCTGAGTCTGTTTGTGCCAATTATCCCCATGTTGTTTGCTTCATTTCTTGGCTTTTTAATTGCAAAGATCAGCTCCGGATTCCGAAAAAAGAACATCATCCAGATTGTTCTTTCGTTTGCAGTGGTAATGTTCAGCTTTTCATTACGCTATATTGTCGAAGCTTTGATTCGAAGTGACAGGGTGGCGGATTTGGCTGCAAAGGCGTCCGATGTGAGTGAGACCATAGGAACCTATTATCTTCCTGCAGGTCTTTTTGCCAATGCAATTTTATCTTTGAACAGCCAGGCGCTTTTTGCGGTATTCAGCGGAATTTTACTGATTGGGTTAACACTGTTTTTGTTTGAAGCCGTGTTTGCTTTGGTGGGAAGGTTTTACCGTCAGATTAATTCGGCATTGTCAAGCCACGAAAAAAGGAAGAACTTTCAGATGCGTGTGCACAAGAGAGGCGTGCTGAATACGATTGCTTTCAAGGAATTCAGGCGCATGACCGGTTCTACGACCTATTTTGTGAATGTTGCTTTGGGCGAGATTATGGCTGCAATCGCAGGCGTGGCAGTTCTGATGCTGGGATTTGATCGTGTTGTTTCCATAGTGACGCAGGGAGCACCGATACCAACAGGTATTTTGAACCCGGCGATTCCGTTGATTCTATATTTCCTGATCGGAATGATGACATCCACTGCTGTTTCTCCGTCGTTGGAGGGCAAAAATTACTGGATTATGCAGAGTCTTCCACTGACGAAGAAAACCTTGTATCGGGGCAAGATACTGTTCCAGATGTATTTGTCGGTTCCTTTTATGATATTTGGGATTCTTTGCTTTGGATTGTTCGCACATGTGGCTCTTTTGGATATGCTGTTATATCTCGCGCAGGGAGTAGCCCTTTGCGCATTTTCTGCCACCTGGGGATGTGTCTGCGGAGTGAAGTATATGAGATTGGATTGGGAGAACGAGATAGAAGTCATCAAGCAGGGAACGGCAGTTCCACTGTATTTGCTGCCCAATATGTTTGTTACCATGGGGATGGTGGCTTTGGTGGTGTGGCTGGGAACCAGGATGAATACCAGGTTAATAACACTGGCGTTGATTGCCGTTGTCGGTGCCCTCGCAATGTTGAGTTATCGAAAAGTAATGAGGTATGCAAGCCTATGAAACCATATTTAACCATTCATCATAAAATTCAGGAAATCATCGGTGTGATAACGGGAGTAGCATCTTTAATCGTGGCTATTGTAATGGTTGCGGTAATCAAAGAACCGATTCCGATGAACTATGATTCGGAGGGAAACGTGACGAAGTACACGTCAGCGGGCTTTCTGCTGCTGATGCCGATTATGCTGATGCCGACGATTTTGATTCTATTGGCAGCAACCCACCTGTTTCCACTTAACA
>JAILPF010000309.1 GCA_024699575.1 Acetatifactor sp.
CAGGTATCACCCACTGCAAAGTGGGGTCCGGTCTTCTCGGCAATCAAAATCGGAAGTTTTTCACCGATATCGTATTTTCTGGAAGCCACATAAGCTGTTGTGTTGGTTCCTATGGCAAACTCTCCGATAGGCAAAGTGTCATGCCGATACAGAACGTTCTCTTTGATAAATGCTTTGTTTTCCTCTTCTGTCTTGAAATTCTTACAGTTGTAATCCCGAATCATTCCATCCTCAAAGATTACTTCCAAATCCTTATACTCCAGACCATTTAAGTACACTTTGCTGACATGAAGCACACCTGTTGTACCTTTTAATACCGGAGATGTAAACACTTCACCTACCGGAATGTTAACATCTGCAACACAGTTTTCAAAAATAGTCTCCTTCTCGGGATCCTTCAAGGGATAAAGCTGAACGGTTAGGTCTGTATGGTTACCGTTATTTCCCTTTACGATACAATATTTCGCTGTGTTCAACGTATCAATAATGGTCTGCTGAATACGCTGATATAAGGTGTAATCCAATGTGTTAATCCGAATGATTTCCTCAAAAATCTCCTCAAAGTTTTCACCAATCTCAGGAATGGGAAAAGCAATGATTGTGAAACTGCGCTCATCCTCCAGAATGTATTGGCGCTGCTGTTCTCCCGCCTGAGACATAAACTCAACCCACAAACGGTTTTGTTCATCGGAAAGCTTATAATTTTCCGGTTTGTTCACAGGTTCAAAGTTTGCTTCACCGAAAGTCTCCACCACAGCAGGGCCTGCGTAGCCTCTTGCTTCTTCTTTATACTTTTCAAATGCAGCATGACGAACCTCCAGCTGTCTGTTCACATATTTCTTATCCCATACAAGTGCTCTGTCATCCTTATGGTCAAATGCAAACTGTCTGTTGACGGCAGTGGTGAAAAATCCTGTCATTCTCATGGACGGGAACTGGTTTCTGTAAATAGCAGGTTTTAAATTCAGCTTTGCAAAATTCTCAATTGCACGTTTCATCATGCGCTCAAATCCGATGGGATAAATCATCCCGGCAGTGCTCTTTTTAGACAAATCTTTATTCCCGACTTCAAATCCAATCCGATATCCTTCAGTGTAGGTATCCGCCATGGTGTTGATGGTCTCCTGAGGAAGTTTTGCCATAAACTCTGCCATTTTCAATTCATTCTCACTGATGCACTCCCCATATGCAAACAGATATCTCAAATCAGAGAAATCACTGTTCATGATAATCTTAGCTGCGAAATTGTCTTCCGTCACTACCAGTTCACGAATGGATTCCTCCACAAACAATTCAGCATAGTCGCTGGAGAACCAGTATAGAATCTGTTGAATGGTGTCGGCATCCGGAAGTTGTTTATTTTCTTCCCACTCACATACAAAAGTGCTGTAAACCTCAACAAGAAGCTCTGCATAAATCAGAACTCCTTCCGGCTTGTCCTCATATGCATAACCAATCATCGAGTACATTTTTGTGTAAAGGTTCGAAAGCATTGCGCCATACTTTTCTCCCAGCATTTTCACTGCATAGGCAGGATTTCCGTAGCTGGTGTCATAATTCTTTGGCATCACATCCGCATAAAGCGCATGATTTCTCTCTTTTAATTCCTGTAAGGAGGCGCTTTGCAATCCCCCCTGCTTTAAAAATGTCATAGTATCCTCTATCATCAGAGCAAACTCTGCCATCTTAGCAAAATACAGCTCAAATGCCGGCTCCCCGAAATGCTCTGCCTTCATCTCGTGAATACGCTCAAACGCCAGCTGAAATCTTTCCTGTAACAATTCCTTTTCCATCTTTTTCAATCCTTCCTAAAAATGATTCCCAAAATATAAAATCAGACTAATTCCGGCAAGTGCAAGCAAATTCAACAAAATCGCCAGCCTGGGGAATAACCTGTAATATTCTTTTTCCCGCTCCGTCACAATTCCAAGCAACAATCCTGTCAACGAGAATAATGTAGCCAGCAATCCGGTCACACCGTATCCCGCATGTGCAGCACCATCATGCAGATAAGTCAGATAGACTGCCACAGCCAGAGACAAAAGACTTATAATGCCCAGAATCGTCGCCATAATCGCTCTAAGCGAGTGCTTCTTATTGGTAAAAATATAATTTCGCCTTGTCACAAAACCCCTATCCTTTCCATTTGTTCCATATAACGCCAAAAGGGGCACTCCCCTCAGGGAAATGCCCATTTTGTTAAAATAAGAGCTTTGATTTACCTGCTATCAGCTTTGCGCCGCTGACAATCAATAAAATTCCGGTAGTGATGCCCAGTATCAATGTAACGATACCAAGCACGATATTGGTGCTTCCGGCACCTTTCATGGTCTTATAAACCTTTTCTTCCATACCTGCCCTGCTCCTTTCCAAATGCATCTAACTTCTCATTCGTCCTCTCTTTAAGCTCCATAGGTCTCATAATACCGATCGATGGCAGCTTTCAAAGTATCGTCAATGTAAACTTCGCCTTTGTAAGGTCTGTTGTAGAGATGTTCGATAACATCCTTCATGGAGACAATCGCATTTGCTTCAAACCCATAGGTCTCACGAATTTCTTCCAACGCACTTACCTTTCCGCCCAATCCCTTCTCCATGCGGTTTAGGGATACCATCAGTCCTTTAATTTCCACATTAGCCTGTGCCTTAATAATCGGGAAGGTCTCCTCGATGGACTTACCGGATGTGGTCACATCCTCGATGATGACTACACGGTCTCCATCCTTTAAATTACTGCCGAGAAGGATTCCCACATCTCCGTGATCCTTCACCTCTTTACGGTTGGAGCAATAGCGGATTTCCTTGCCGTAGAGTTCGCTGTAAGCGATAGTCGTAGCAACGCTCAAGGGAATTCCT
>JAILPF010000372.1 GCA_024699575.1 Acetatifactor sp.
ATGACAGAACAGTTAGCGATGTATCGATTTTGGAGATTTCCGAAACTCCCGGATTGGGAAGGCGTGCAGGAGAGGTTTTGGTGCCACAATTCCATAATAAGACGGTTCAAGAATTTAAGTATACCAAGAACGGAAGTACGGGAGATAATGAAATAGATGCAATCAGCGGAGCAACCGTAACTACAAAAGCGTTTGTAGAAGCTGTTAATGGCGGTTTGATTGTATTTGACGATTTGATGAAGGGAGGCGGACAGAGTGAATGAATCATGGGAACGTTTATATAACGGACTTGTAAAAGAGAATCCTACTTTCGTTTTGATGCTGGGAATGTGCCCGACTCTTGCGGTTACGACTTCTGCTGTGAATGGATTAGGGATGGGACTTACCACGGCTGCAGTTCTCGCACTCAGCAACCTTTTGATTTCATTACTTCGAAATGTTATACCGAACAGAGTTCGAATTCCTGCATTTATTGTTATCATTGCTTCTTTTGTGACAGTTGTCCAGTTATTGTTGCAGGCTTACATTCCAACATTGAATGCAGCTCTTGGAGTATATATTCCCCTGATTGTTGTTAATTGCATTATTCTGGGAAGAGCAGAGAGCTATGCCTATTCCAATCCACCGATTCCCTCTCTGTTTGACGGGGTTGGAATGGGACTTGGATTTACAATTGCTTTGACCTGCATTGGAGCAGTGAGAGAATTTTTGGGAACCGGATATGCTTTCGGGGTGAAGGTCACACCGGATTCTTTTACTCCAATCGGTTTGTTTGTGCTTGCACCGGGTGCTTTCTTTGTCCTTGCACTACTGACGGCTGTTCAAAATTACGTCAAGGCGAAAGGGGCTAAAAAAGGCAAAGATACATCGAAGATTCAATCCGGTTGTAATCATGATTGCCTAAATTGCGGTGACAGTGCATGCAGTACGCGTTTTTATGATGAGGAAGAGGAGAGGGATAAAGGATGAGTAGTATTCGTGAGCTTTTAATATTGTTAATTAGTTCTTCTCTTGTAAGCAATGTAGTTCTCAGCCAGTTCCTGGGACTTTGTCCTTTCCTGGGAGTGTCCAAAAAAATTAAGACAGCGGCCGGCATGGGAACGGCAGTTATCTTTGTTATTACGATTGCCAGCGCAGTGGCGGGTTTAATTTATAAATTTATATTACAAAGATTTGGATTGGAATATCTGCAGACAATCGTTTTTATTCTGGTAATTGCAGCATTGGTTCAATTTGTTGAAATGTTTATGAAAAAAGCAATCCCGTCCCTGTACCGCGCGTTGGGAGTTTACCTTCCGCTTATTACAACAAACTGTGCTGTACTAGGTGTCGCCATTACAAATGTACAGAAAGAATATGATGTTGTTACAGGGATTGTTAATGGTTTTGGCACAGCTGTCGGCTTTACAGTAGCGATTGTGATACTTGCCGGAATCAGGGAACGAATTGAGTATAATGATATTCCGAATGCATGGAAGGGTATGCCCATTGTCTTAGTGACAGCAGGGCTGATGGCCATCGCATTCTGTGGCTTTTCAGGATTGCTATAGGAGGATAAGCAGATATGAATATTATGGGAATACTGACCGCCACTTTGATTGTCGGTGCTGTGGGAATCTTTGTAGGGTTATTTCTGGGATTGGCAGGTATCTTTTTTAGAGTGCAGGTTGACGAGAGAGAAGAAAAAGTACTCTCCGCTCTTCCCGGGAATAATTGTGGTGGATGTGGATATGCCGGTTGTTCTAATTTAGCTTCTGCAATTGTGAAAGGGGAAGCTCCTGCAAACGCATGCCCTGTCGGCGGAGATAAGGTAGGCAGGAAAATTGCAGAAATTATGGGGGTTAATGCCGAAGATTCGACCAGAATGGTTGCGTTTGTACATTGTCAGGGAGATTGCGATAAGGCAGAGCAGGACTATGATTATACGGGAATCGAAGATTGCAGAATGTTACAATTTGTTCCGAATGGAGGCCCTAAAACCTGCAACAATGGATGCCTGGGATATGGTACATGTGTGAAAGAGTGCCCTTTTGATGCTATTCGTGTGGTGAATGGTGTTGCGGTTGTCGATAAGGACGCATGTAAAGCCTGTGGTAAATGTATTGCAGTATGTCCAAAACATTTGATTACACTGATTCCTTATGATGCAAAGCAGGTAGTGGCATGCAGTTCTACACAAAAGGGGCCTGATACCATAAAAGCATGCCGGGTAGGATGCATCGGATGCGGAATCTGCGTCAGAAATTGTGAACATGACGCTGTAAAGGTTGAAGATTTTCATGCGGTAATTGACCATGAAAAATGTATCGGCTGTGGCATTTGTGAGGAAAAATGTCCCAAGAAAGCGATTATAAATAATTCGAAGGAGAAGAATGATGCGTTTGCCGGATGATTTTGATGATCACTCAGAATTAAGCCCAACTGTTGTGGTAACCATTGTTGCTGTAACTATTTTTGTGGCAGCGATATTGATTGCAGTTCTGATGATGAACAGACAGGTAAAACCGACGTCAACGAAAACTCCTTTACCAGAACCGGAACAATCTGTTGAACAGGTCAATGAAACCACTCAATATCCGGATACTGAGGAACTTCTGACCGGCAGTACTCTGACTCCGGACGATTTCGATTTCTGGGATAAATATCCCGAAGAAAAAGAAGAGACAGAAGATGTGAAAGAAACGACTGAAGAGCATGTTGCAATGGAGGTTGTCGAGAATGATCCGTCAACGGATGGTAAACACACTTGCATTATCAATGATGCAGGTGAGGAAGAGTGGGTATTAATCAGCCCGTATCTGCCAAAACAGGAATATGATTTGACCAAGCTGGTGTGTCAATCCAACCTTATGAAATACTACGAGGACGGCAAGCTTGTG
>JAILPF010000383.1 GCA_024699575.1 Acetatifactor sp.
TCCTTCCTTATCTTCCGTGTAGACAATCAATCCCTGAGGCAGAAGCATTCTGGAGATATCTACCACCGTGTTCAGATTACCACCCGGATTACCGCGCAAATCAAGAATCAGTCCCTTCATTTCAGAAGCCCTGACTGTGGCAAGGGCATCTGCAAACTGGTCAGTGGTCACATCATCAAATTCTGTAATCTGAATATAGGCAATATCCTCATCCAACATTTTCTGGTTGACCGTAGGGCTTTCCACCTTTGCACGTCTCACCAGCATTTCCAGATAATCCGGCTCTCCATCACGAATCAGAGTGAGTGTTACTTCCGTTCCTTCCGGTCCTTTAATCAGGGAGACTGCCTCGGTCAAGCTTAGTCCATAGGTCTGTGTGTCATCCACCTGATAGATTAAATCATCTGCTCTCAGCCCGGCTTCCTCCGCAGGAGTTCCTTCAATCACACTGGCAATCTTGGGCAGCGAAGTCTCTGTGTCCAGGCTGACATATGCGCCGATTCCATAGTATACACCCTCGCTCTGTGTCATCAGATCATTCAATTCTTCCGCTGTATAATACTCAGAATACGGGTCGTCCAATGCCTCCAGCATACCTTTATAGATTCCGTTGTCCAGCTCCTCCGCCGTCATGTCTTTCAGATAGAACCTGGTATTGATGGTGTTTTCCAAAACCTGCAGTTTTCTCACTAACTCAGGAGATATCGCAGAGTCTTCTCCATATTCTACTTGACTGGCCGCCTCACTGACACTTGTATGCATTACCCGGTAAACCCTGACTCCGAAGTTAGCAAAGCATACAATAACAAGCGCCGACATCAGGCCCACAATGACGCCATTCAGGAAAGAACCTTTGCGTCTGTTCTTATTTTCTTCCATTTCTTTCACCTTCGCCTTAATCATCAATTCTTCAAATAATTCCACGGAGAAGTATACTCTCCGTTCTTGCGGACACTAAAATGCAGATGATTTCCCGTGGAGCGTCCTGTGGATCCCACCGCAGCGATGGTTTCTCCACGTACCACAATTGCCCCCTTTTCCACATACAGTGCCGATGCATGCATGTAGATAGTATACAGGCTGTCACCATGATCTATCATCACATAGTTCCCCATCGAAGCACTGTAGGCAGCCGAAACCACCTTACCATCATATGCTGCATAAATGGCAGTCCCCTTCGGAGCCGCAAAATCCACACCGTTATGGAACTGCTCAATATTTAAAATGGGATGGATACGTGTTCCGTAGTCATCCGATATTCTCGTATAAGATGCCAACGGGAATTTAAACACACCTCCGTCGTAAGTAAGCACACTTCCGCTGCTCTCCAGAATTTTGCGTTTTTCCTCTGCAATCGCAGCTTCCAGAGCAGCAATCTCCTCATCCTGTTGTTTTATCAGATCCTGGTATTCCTTAATGGCTTCCTCTTTGTTACTGATATCCCATTCATAACCGGCGATATCTCTATTCTTCTGTTCAATCAGATCTTCCAGATTTCTCTGCTCCACCTCGACGTCTGCCTTAGCCTGCTCCAGAATTTCCTTTTCCACTTCCAATTCTTGTTTACAAAGTTCAATGAGCATTCTGTTTTCCTGATATTCTTCCCACATCTGCATGTCGTAGGACATAACACATTCCATGTATTGAGCACGATTCAAAAAATCCCCAAAGCTCTCTGCTTTCAAAAGCATATCAACCACGGAGGATTCCTTCTGTTCATACATCAGTCTGATACGGGAGATCATGGAAACGCGCTGATTTTCTTCTTTTGCAAGCGCCGCATCAAGCTCTGTCTGAGTAGTTTTTATCTCTTCTTCCTTTTCGGAAATCTTGCTCTTAAGCTCCGCAATATTCTGTTCGATTTTTGCCAGATTTCCGTCCAGCTGTGCCACATAATTTTTCAGGCTTTTCTTCTCGGATTCCAACTGCTTTTTTACCTTCTCCAGATCGGTAAGGTTATTCTGCAGATTCTTTTTCTCTTTTTCCGCCTGTGATATCTGATTTTGTTTATCTTTTATACTATCGGAAGTAAGTGTAGTGGAGCCTGTGGACTTCGCGCTGGCAACACCGTTTCCCGCCAAAGCAAGTACCAGCACACAGGCAAGTACGCCTAACCTGTTCCCAAACTTTTTTATCATATTCGTCACCGTCACATCCATTTAAACATGCAGATGTTTTCTAACTGTGGCAATACTGCCCAGAAATCCGATTCCGGCTCCGACCAAAAGGCAGACAGGCGTCAGAAATCCAAATATCTCCTCCACTGTAAGAAAATTCAAAAAGCCGCTGAGGATTGCAAAGCGCTCCACAATATAGGACAGCGCATACTGATACAAGGTTTTAATAATCCACAACGGGATCGCTGCACCTAAAAGTCCGATGAACATACCCTCCAGTACAAAGGGGGCACGTACAAAAAAGTCGGTGGCACCAATATATTTCATGATATTGATTTCCTCTTTACGCACCGAGATACCGATTGCTACGGTATTGCTGATCAAAAAGATGCTGACAGCAAGCAGAATCACAATAATCCCCAGAGATACATATGCAATCAGCAGATTGACTCCGCTCAAGGTACTTGCGGTCATCTCCGAATAATTCACCTTTCTGACCTCCGGTATGGATTGTAGCCAGGTGACCAATGCATCCTGCAGTGACACATCGCTTAAAAAGATTTCGTAATTATCTTCTCCCTCCAAGGGGTTCTCAGGAAATCCTTCCGCGTAATTATCCCCGAAGTATTCCGGTCCAAAAGTTGCCCAGATTTCATCATCCGAATGGTAGTGAACCTCTGACACTTCTACTCTCTTGGAGATATCCTGCCCGATAGCAGCAATCCGCTCATCTGAAGTCCCCTCCTGAAAGAAAACAGTTACGGAGACACCTTCCTCGGCTGTCTTTAAAATATGCTCAAAGTTGGCAAGTATGCCATAAAAAAGTCCAAACAAAAACAGACAGGACGCTATCGTCGCAATCGATGCCAGTGAGTACCACTTGTTGCGGAAGATATTAGCCACTCCCTGCTTGATAGTATATAAAATCGTGCTAATCTTCATCGATATAACCGCCCTTCTCTTCATCGCTCACAATCACGCCTTTTTTCATGGTGACTACTCGTTTCTGCATGGCGTTTACAATCTCACGATTATGGGTAACCACAACCACGGTGGTACCGGTCTCATTAATCTCCTCCAAGAGTTTCATAATCTCCCATGAATTCTTGGGATCAAGATTTCCTGTAGGCTCATCTGCCAGCAGGATGGACGGTTTATTCACCAATGCTCTTGCCAGAGCAACCCTCTGTTGTTCACCGCCGGACAATTGTTTGGGTTTTGCTTTATATTTCCCCGCAAGACCAACTGTCGCCAGAATGGAAGGTACATTGCGCTTCATCTCGCTGACCGGGGTCTCGACAATTCTCTGTGCAAATGCGACATTCTCATAAACGTTTCTGTCCTTTAACAGACGGAAATCCTGGAAAACAACTCCCAGGTTTCTACGGAATTTAGGAATCTGCCTATGCTTCAGCTTCGCCAAATCACTTCCCATAACACAAACACTGCCGCCGGTAGCAGTAAGCTCCCGCAGCAGAAGTTTAATCAATGTGGACTTACCGGAACCACTGTCTCCAACGATAAACACGAACTCTCCGCGTCCGATATGAAGAGTGATTCCATTTAATGCCGGCGCACCGGTGGAATAAGTCTTGGTGACATTATCAAGGAAAATGATACCGTTTTCCTCAATCATCTGTTCTCTTTTTCTTAATTTATATTCCTTGTTTGCCATTTAAAATGCATTCTCCTGTATTGTACTTGTACTCTCTAAGACGAGAATCAGTACTCAAACGTTTCCATGTACTTCATATATTTTACAACCATCAATGCAATCTTGAATGTAATCGCATCCTCAAAGACTCTTAAATCCAGTCCTGTACTCTTCTGAAGCTTATCCAATCTGTATACCAGAGTATTTCTGTGAATGAAGAGCTGTCTGGAAGTCTCGGAAACATTCAAACTGTTCTCGAAGAACTTATTGATGGTAGTAAGTGTCTCCTCATCGAATTCGTCAGGGCTTTTTCCATCGAAAATCTCACGGATAAACAATTTGCAAAGTGGTATCGGGAGCTGATAAATCAAACGTCCGATTCCCAGTTCGCTATACGCAATGATAGAACGCTCGTCAAAGAAAATCTTCCCGACATCCAACGCCATCTTAGCTTCCTTATAGGAGCGGCTGACTTCTTTAATCTCGTGGATAACCGTACCGTATGCAATACGTACATCCTTAATCCCCTCCTTATTCAGGAAGTTCTCAAGGCCTCTTGCTGCCTTCTCCATCTCTCGTGCAGTGTCTGACTCCGAGAGTTCTTTGACAACAATTACATTGTTCTCATCCACCGCTGTGACAAAATCGTTGGTATTGGTACCGCAATGGCTTCTGGCCAGTTCCAGCGCATTATTATCCTTACCATTGCTGGATTCCACAATCATAACCACACGGGATACATCTGTTTGAATGTGCAATTTTTTAGACCTGCTGTAGATATCCACTAAAAGCAGGTTGTCCAGCAGCAGATTTTTAATAAAGTTATCCTTATCAAAACGCTCTTTATATGCAACCAGCAGATTCTGAATCTGGAAAGCCACCATCTTACCAACCATATAGACATCTTCACCGGTTCCCGCTGCAATCAGAATATACTCCAACTGCTGTTCATCGTAGATTTTAAAATACTGATATCCCTGAATTTCCTGAGAATCAGCCGGAGAAGTCGCGAATTCAACTGCCGCCTTTGAGCAGCTGTTCATGTCCA
The DNA here is from genome assembly GCA_024699575.1 of Acetatifactor sp. GTDB lineage: Bacteria > Bacillota > Clostridia > Lachnospirales > Lachnospiraceae > Acetatifactor. The sequence goes on from JAILPF010000383.1 coordinate 4,820, forward strand.
TGGTAGATGCAACCTCCTTGCCATCCAAATCCATTACGGACAATTCCACTCTGGAAATTCCCTTCAATCCGTCAATTGTGTTCTGTAAAATCTGATTTGATATCATTCGCTTTCGCTCCTTTGGCCAGCACAGCCACTTTTTTTGCATCACCCGATGCTCACGTTGTAAAAACACTATATAACAAATTTACAAAAAATCGTCCAAAAAAGCAATAGCTTTTTATGCATTTTTTTATAAAAATATCACCTGTCCGGGCTTTCACAGCCCAAACAGGTGACTCTTTCGTCCCACTATGAAATAAATTTAAAGACTGACATCAAAATTGGCACCCACATTCGGGTTCACACTTCGCTCCATCGCAGCTGCATCAATCATTTGAACCATGCCTTCTCCCAGCGATTCGTTGGTGTCCATCGCCTGACTTAATACTTTTACTGAAACGTCAGACTGTAGCGAGACATT
>JAILPF010000406.1 GCA_024699575.1 Acetatifactor sp.
CATCAATTCCTTGAAGGATGTCCTGTCCAATTTCGTAACTACTTTGATTCCTGATTTTATCATGGTTGTTGCAGTAGTCGGAATCATGTTATGGAAAAATGTCACTTTGACATTAGCTTCCTTAAGTTCTCTGCCGATCATGATTGCAGGAATGTGGATTATACAGATTTATTCCCATAAACGTTGGCAGATTTTCCGCAAAAAATCTTCCAACCTGAACGCGTTTCTACACGAGGATTTATCCGGTATGCAGGTTATTCAGAGTTTTACAGCCGAAGAGGAAACCAACAACACCTTTCTCCGATTGTTGAAAGAACACCTGCATGCTTTTCAAAAGGCAGTTCGTTTAAATGACGGAATCGGCCCGATAATTGACTTATGCTGGGGTATCGGATGCGCCGCACTCTTCTACACCGGGATTGTCATTCTGGGTGTGGATACCGTCTCTGTCGGTACATTGATTGCATTCGGTACATACATTAATATGTTCTGGCAGCCGATTATGAATCTGAGTAATTTTTATAACCAGTTGATAACCAATATTGCAGCCGCTGAGCGTATCTTTGAAATACTGGATACTCCCTCTGAGATAACCGACGAACATGCAATCGAAACAATGCCGCCTATCCGTGGAGAGGTAGTCTTCGACAATGTATCCTTTGCCTACTCTGACGCACCGGATGTTGATGTGTTAAGAGATGTGAATTTCCACATAAAACCCGGTGAAACCATTGCTCTTGTCGGTCCGACCGGCGCCGGGAAAACTACGATTGTCAGTCTAATCAGCAGATTTTATAATGCAACGAAAGGTAGAGTGCTGATTGACGGAAAAGACGTACAGGAAGTAACTCTGGAATCTCTTCGCTCCCAGATGGGAATCATGACCCAGGAAAACTTCCTGTTCACCGGAACCGTAAAAGATAATATCCGCTATGGCAAACCGGATGCCACGGATGACGAAGTCATTGCTGCCGCAAAGGCTGTTGGTGCACATGATTTTATTATCAGACTGGAAAAAGGATATGACACAGAATTGAGTGAACGAGGTGGTGGACTGTCCATCGGTCAAAAGCAGCTTCTTGCCTTTGCGAGAACCTTTGTATCCATGCCCAGAATCCTGATTCTGGATGAAGCGACCTCCAGTATTGATACCAGAACAGAACTTCTTGTACAAAAAGGAATTGAAGCCCTGCTAAAAGGCCGAACCTCCTTTGTCATTGCCCACAGGCTTTCCACAATTCAAAATGCAGACCGCATCTTTGTAATTGATGACTGCGGTATTGTAGAGGAAGGATCCGCCAAAGAACTTCTCGCCAAGAAGGGCGCTTATTACCAACTGTATATGGCACAGTTTACCGCATAAAAAAAGAGGGCATGACATTTGCGTCAGCCCTCTTTTTTACTGTCTGCATTAATACGCTACGCGTATTGAATAACACAGAGAAGTTCACCGTCCTCCACACTGATAACAGCCTCTTCTCCTGTAAATTCATTGCTGATACCCAACGGGAAATCATTGGTAAGTCTGGCATTTTCCAGGGAATACTTCATTCCTGTAATCGATACTTTTTCTGCTTTCTGCCCAAGGCAAAAGACAGACAACAAGCCTTCCAGCCCTGCGCGCAAATGAATCGCTTCATTCTTTGCCACAAGCACCATACCGGTCCCGTCTATCAGATACCCAACTGCATCATGATTTTTTAGATAGAGAAGACATTGCACATTAGCAAAACTATGGTCAAATCTTCCTCCCATTCCCGCATAGATTCTAAAATCCGAATAACCGAGATTCAATCCATGCTTTATGGCAGCAAGCATATCTGTATCATCCTTTTCTCGCGGCAAAGTAATAATCCGATCCGGTATCTGCTCACGAAGAGTATTGATGGCTTCCATTTCCCCATCGCTTACCGAGTCGAAGTCCCCAATAATCAAATCCGGTTCCAGATTCAATATCCCGCAATAGCTCAATCCACCATCCACAGCAATCACATAATCATTTTCAGAGACGGGGATTTCACTGATGGTGAAATCCCCTGCTCCTATAATAATACATTTTGCGTTAACGTTGTTCATCTACGTAAACCTGTACCCTGTTCTGAATAATCTTAGCTACTTCTTCTGCTGTCTTTTGTCCTGCATAGAATGCAGCAGCTTCTTCATTAATAATATTGGTTACAGCATCGTTGTAAAAGTAATGTTTATCAACAGAGAGGACAAAATCTGTCACCTGTTTAACATCTTCTTCCGTCATAGGTGGCAACTCAATGCTTTCGCCGTTAATCCAGAAGGAATCTTCATATTCAATCTTGTTACCATTTTCGTCCAGATAGAACGGTTTTCCAACTGCATCAGCTGCCTGTTTGTCAAATGCACTCTTCAAAGTAGGAAGAGTCCACTGCAAATCCTTCTGATAATCTTCTGTCAGATAGTATTTAACAAAATCCCATGCTGCATCCAGATTAGCGGACTTGGAAGACAGAACAAAAGAGGAATCCTCACGGATAACAGAACCTTTACCATCGTCTGTAGGGAATCCCACAAAGCTCACGTCCTCGCCAAAATAGCCTTTAATGTTACGATTCATATCACGAAGCGAGTAAATATAGGTTTCCATCAAAAGCGTCTTGTCTTCTCTATACTGGCTTTCGTAATGATTATAATAATCATCATAAAACTCTTCATCAAACTGCTCCGGCAATGTTGCAGCATATTTTAACATATTGATAAAATTGGGGGAATCAAAATTACATTTGCCGGAAGATACATCCACAAAGTCATTTCCACCGTATGACATCATCTGATAGAGGAAGCTGTCTCTGGTCACAGCACCCATTCCCATGGTTCCCTCCGGCATAGATGCCAGAGCCTGCTGGAAGGATTCCATATTCCAATTCTCATACTTTCCAAGAATGGATTTCTTTCCGATGAAAGTCATTATGTTAAAGCTTGGAATTACATGATACAGCTTTCCATTGATACGTCTTGCTTCAAATACATTCTCCAGATATTCGTTTTGAGAGATTTCCTCATCATTTTTCATCAGGTCATCAATATTTGCCAAAAGTCTCTTGGATACGTAACTTTCCAGAGGCATATCGTCAGATGCAACGATAATATCGGGCATATTCCCTGCGATAATATCATTATTCAGCAGAGTATATCCTGATACATAATCATCTCCATCCATATGTCCTTCATACTCT
>JAILPF010000415.1 GCA_024699575.1 Acetatifactor sp.
AATTGCATGACACAGCAGTGTCTCATGAGTTTACCGCAGTGAACCACAGAATTCCGGGAACCACCCGCATTGTGAAAAAGGATGCAGCGGATAATACTTCTCTGATTAGCGGAGCAGAATTTACCCTCTATGTGAAGACGGGAACAGATACTTATGTACCTGTGACAAAAGATGCCCAGGGTAATGACATATCTGAATCCGGATTTACGAATGCTTCCGGAGTGGTGGAATTCACGAATCTGAAGTGGACGGATGTGGCAGGCGGAACCTACTACTACAGAGAGACCAAGGCGGCACAGGGCTATCGACTGCCTGATCCGAATCCGTATAAGGGACCGATTACCATCGATGCGAATAATGCAAGTGACGTACATACTTACCATGAAACCAATACCAAGACAGAGTTCTCCATCGTGGTAAAAGACCAGAACGGTCTTCCTGTGAGTGGAGCGACCGTTATCGTGGAAGATATGACGAGCGGTACTCCGGTGCAGGTGGTTGACTGGACCAGCACGGCAACAACAGGTGGAAATGAGTTTAGCGGAGAGGGCATTCTGACAGCAGGACACACTTACCGGTTTACGGAGACAGTTTCCGGAGGAGATTATCGCCAGCCGGGTGGAACAGCTACCTTCTATGTAAATGATAGAGGGGAGCTGATTAACCTGAATGAAACTGCCTTGACGAATCTGGATGCAGAAGTGAACAGTGCGGATGCAACCAATCTGATACTGGAAAATACCAGACATCTGGAGCAGGTAGAGCTACTCAACACAGATGCAACGACAAATGCTCCCCTGCCCGGTGCAACCTACTATCTGTATAAAAAGTCCACAGTAACCGGACAGCCGGATATCTGTGTGGCAGTGGATGCAAACGGTGACCCGGTAGCATTGACTTTGGATGCAGAGTGCAAGATTAAGACAGAAGACTTGCCGGATACAATCAAGAATGCGCTGATTCCGGCAGGATTTAACCCAACGACAGACGGATATCAGAGTCTGAACAAGGGACTTGGAATCGGAGAGTACTATCTGGTGGAAGCTACAGTACCTACCGGATATACAGCGGATTTAAACGATGCCGGAACTGCGAATAAGAAATATGAGTTCTCTGTGGAATTGCATGACACAGCAGTACCTCATGAGTTCACCGCAGTGAATCACAGAATTCCGGGAACCATCCGCATTGTGAAGAAGGATGCTCAAATTCCTACCAAAACAATTGAGGGAGCTGAGTTTACGCTTTATATCAGGAAGGATGCAACCGGAGTATATGAACCGGTTAGAACACAGCTTACGAACTCTTCCGGTATTGTTACATTCTCACATCTCGCATGGAGTGATATTGCAGGCGGAAAGTATTATTACAAAGAGACAAAGCCTGCGCCCGGATATAAGTTAGAGCAATCCAACGATTACCGGGGAGAAACGGAAATTACAGCAGGGAATGCCATGGTTGAACATTCCTATGAGATGGTTAATGAGACCAATCAGTTCTCCGTGCGTGTGGAAGATCAAAATGGCCTTCCTGTAAACGGTGCCGTTGTTGAACTGAAAGATATTACAAATGGTACGGAAGTGACAGTTGGAACGTGGACCAGTGATCTCTCCAACACAAACGGTAATGTCTGGACGATAAGAGAACAGTTAACGGCAGGTCATACGTATCAGTTGACGGAAACCGTTCCGGGAGAATACAGCCAGCTGAGTGGAACAGCTACCTTTGGAGTAAGTGACACCGGAGAACTGCAGAATTTGAATACCGGTTCTCTGATAAATCTTGAGGCCGGGATAAACAGTTTGGATGCCACCGAACTGATATTGAAAAATACCAGACATCTTGAGCAGGTTGAATTACTGAACACAGATGCAACGACAGGAGCCCCCCTGCCCGGTGCAACCTACTATCTGTACAAAAAGTCCACAGTAGCCGGACAGCCGGATATCTGTGTGGCGGTGGATGGAACTGGTAATCCGGTAGCGTTGACTTTGGACGATGACTGCAAGATTCGGACCGCAGGATTGCCGGATACTATCAGGAACGCATTGATTACCGAGGGAACTCAAAGTCTGAACAAGGGACTTGGCGTCGGTGAGTACTATCTGGTAGAGGCTACGGTTCCTACGGGTTATACTGCTGTAAAGGATGCGACAGATACAGAAAATAAGAAATATGAATTCACGGTTGAATTGCGTGACACGGCAATTCTTCACGATATAACTGTGGAAAATATCAGAATCCCCGGTGAACTGACGGTTGAGGCACAGGATGACCAAATATCATCTCCGATGGAGAGCGTAACATTTGCATTATTTAAGAAGAATCCTGACGGCACATATACACAGGTGCTCGGAAAAGGTCCTTCCGGTGCTGACACAGTGACAACGGACAGTCTTGGTAAAGCTACTTTTGAGAATCTGGACTGGAATGTGGATTATGCTGTACAGGAAGTACAGAACCTGAATATTCAACCGAAAGGTTACGTGTTGAATCGGGATTATGTGGATGTTTCCGAACAGTTTGCAGCAATTCGATTAGAACAAAATGTAACAGTTTCTATTCGTCCTATTAATCTTTTGTTTGTGAAAAAAGGAACGCAGACAGGAGAGAGTACTTTACAGCTTCTGCAGGATGCAGAACTTACAGTGACCGGTGCCTTTGCAGATGGGACTACATCAAAGGTTCTCACAACGGATGCGAATGGTGAAGCAGGGCTGCATGCGCAGCTGGTAATCGGTGAACAGTACCACGTTAAGGAAACAGTTGCACCTGTTACCTATGGCAAGATTAAGGCATTTGATTTTGTTGTGAATGCAGACGGAATAGCAGAACTGACTGCTGTAAGCTCAGCGGATGAGAAGGTTCGTTCACAGACGACAGTGGACAGTGAGCAAAAGACAGATGAGGTTCTTTCCACTATCACAATGATTGATCCGCAGAGTGATTTGAACTTTACCGTCGATGTAAATGATTTCGAACCATTTGCACCTGCGCAGATGAAAATAGCCCGTAAACTTGTCGGTATGAAATTTATGGTATTTACCGATATGGCATGTACAGTGCCTATGACAATCGGATCTGTACCGGTAGAAGCACACAGTGACGATAATGGACTGGTTGATATTCCCGGATTGCCTTCTGGTAAATATTACTTAAAAGAGGCAGGCGTGACTGATCCGGAAAGTACAGTATTTGTATCTACGGATGCGATTTATACTGCACAGGTGACTGACGAGACCTTTACTGGGCTGAATCTATTGGATGAACATGGTGAGGAACAGCCTATTACCGATAATACACTGGTAAAAGATGTATATGTGGGCAATATCACAATGACAAAGGTTGACAAAGAAGATTCCAATGTGAAGCTGGCCGGTTCCGTCTACGGCATCTACCGTGCATTGGACAGCTACCCCGTATATTTACAGGCATTGTTCAGACAAAATGTTGGCTTGTTTACAGAGAATATCCTGGATTTAAACGGCACAGTTACAGCGACCAGAGAATGGATTCTGCTCAGCAAAGCAACTACGGATGAAAACGGGAAAATAGAGTTCGCAAATGCACTTGCGACAGAAGAATATCTGATTAAAGAGCTTGAAGCACCGGATGGACATAAAGTTTCTGCAAATCCCATCAAGGTTCGCATGGCATTGCCGGCACATACGGATGGAGAAACGGTAATAGCGACTCCGGTTCTTGAGGATAGTGGTGAGGGAACGGCAGCGCCGGACAATAATAACAGCACCGGTGGTGACGGACTAATCTGGTATGAGCCGCGTATTAAGCTTCAGATTAACCTTCGTGACGAAAATGAAAAGGTACTTTCGGGAGTGACATTGCAGTTGAAAGACAGCAACGGAGAACTTCTGGAGGAGTGGCAGACTACAGAAGCAGAGTGTGATCATTTAATTTTGGATTTACAGAAAAAATTGAAGATTGGTGCTCGTTATACAGTTACAACTGTCAATGTTCCTGATGGCTACCTCACAGCAGAGATAAGCTTTGTTATCAATGATGTGGAAGTGCCGAACTATAATCCTTCCGAAGGATATCCTGAGGAATGTATTCAGATTGAGACGATTGTTATTTCTATGAAGCCGTCATCAGGAAACCATTCCAATTCCGGAAATAGTAATAAACCTCAGCAAGTATCAGATTCTTTTGTGCGTGATATTCTATCCGATTTGGGAGAATTGGGAGAGGATGTTTTCCTCTGGCGAAAAGGAAGAAAAGGTGCCAATACCGGTGAACAGACCGATTGGAGACCTTTGGCAGCAGGAGCTTTACTTGCCGGCGGTTCCATCTTCGTATGGCTTGGTAGACGTAAGAAAAAGAAATAAACAATAGAACTAATGAAAATGGAGCATATCACTTTTGAGGTGATAGCTCCATTTTTGTTATGTGAATTTGCTATTGCTGCGTATTTACCCGATGGTAAAGGAGTCCACGAATTCCTGTATGGTAGCAGAGGAAGCGGATACGGTGTCTGCACTGGATGATACATCCCGGCTCATGGAAGCGACGTTGGTCGCACTTTCTGCCAGAGTTTCCACGGTAGCGGAGATTTCCTCGGTACTTGCAGACTGCTCTTCGGAGATTGCTGCTACAGATGTAGCGATGCCGTCCACTTCGTTCATCTTCCTAATCATGGAGGCAACAGTTTCCTCTGTTTCACTGAGCTGTTTTACAATTTCTTCAAAGGTCTGCCCTGCGAGTTTAACAGATTTGGAACTCTCGGAGATTTCTTCCATGTTGGCCGCAGATTTGCGTGCCAGGTCTTCGATTTCTGCCACCACTTCCTTGATGATTTCCTCAATCTGCGAGGTGGCGTCCGCACTGTTGGAGGCCAGTGCTCCGATTTCACCGGCAACTACTGCAAATCACATGTCCTTTCTGATGTAATTAATGTTATATATAAATTATAACGAAAATTCGGAAACAATAAATGTTATAGAAAGAAAACATATTGAAAAAATATTTACTTTCCGAAAAATAAAGAAAACAGAAACACAGGGATATTTACTTGACGATGTAAAAAAGATATTCTATAATAAAATGAAGTATGCGGCAAAGTAGGATGCCCGGATTGGAGTACTTATGATAAAGAGTATGACTGGCTTCGGCAGACAGGAAATTGTCGAGAATGACAGAAAATTCACCGTGGAAATGAAGTCTGTAAATCACAGATACCTCGATGTGAATATGAAAATGCCCAAGAAGCTTAATTTTTTTGAATCGGCTATCAGAGGAGTTTTGAAGGATTACATCTCCAGAGGTAAGGTTGATTTATTTATCACCTATGAGGATTTCTCTGAGAGCACAGCCACTGTTCATTATAATAAGGAACTGGCAAGAGAGTATTTAAAGTACTTAAAACAGATAGCAGAGGATTTTGGGCTGGATGATGATATCAGAGTTTCCACTCTATCCAAATATCCGGATGTGTTTACCATGGAAGAGCAAAGCTTTGATGAGGAAGAACTCTGGAAAAGTCTGAAGAAAGCAATCGAAGGCGCAGCGGAGATGTTTGTGCAGAGCCGTATCGTGGAGGGTGAGCACCTGCGCGATGATTTGATTGGGAAGCTGGATGGAATGCTCAAATTAGTGGATTTTATTTCAGAGCGTTCTCCGGAGATTATTCAGGAGTACAGACAAAAGCTTGAAGAGAAAGTCAAAGAACTTTTGGGCGACACTACCATCGATGAGGGAAGAATACTGACAGAGGTTACGCTTTTTGCGGATAAGGTATGTGTGGATGAGGAGATTGTTCGTCTGCGCAGTCATATCGAGACCACTAAAAATACCTTGGTGTCCGGCGGGAGTATCGGCCGTAAGCTGGATTTTATCGCTCAGGAGATGAACAGGGAAGCCAATACGATTCTTTCCAAGGCGAACGATTTGGAGATTTCCAACTGTGCGATTGAGTTAAAGACTGAGATTGAAAAAGTCAGGGAGCAGATTCAGAATATTGAATAATCCCATGTGAAGGTGAGAAAAGATGAGTCATCTGATTCATATCGGATTTGGCAATATTGTCAATACGACAAAGATTATAGCGATTGTAAGCCCGGATTCGGCCCCCATCAAGCGAATGGTGCAAAAGGCAAAGGAGATGGGCCTTGCTATCGATGCGACTCAGGGACGCAAAACAAAATCCGTTCTTGTGATGGAGAACAATCAGATTGTACTTTCGGCGCTTTTACCTGAAACGATAGCCGGCAGGGCACAGAGCGATGCGGAAGGATCTGATTCAGCGAGAGAATGGACGGATGAAAAGGTTTAGAAAAGAGGCACTGATTTATGAAAAATAACGGACAGAAAGGAATTCTCATCGTGCTATCCGGCTTTTCCGGTGCAGGAAAAGGAACGGTAGTAAAAAAACTGCTCCAGACACATGACAATTATGCGTTGTCTATATCCATGACAACGAGACAGCCCAGAGAAGGCGAGCAGGACGGTGTAGAGTACTTCTTTACCGACAAGGAACAATTTGAAAAAACAATCGCAGAAGGCGGGCTGATTGAATATGCATGCTATTGCGGTAATTATTATGGAACACCGAAAGCATATGTGGAGGAGCAGCTTGGAGCCGGCAAGGATGTGATTCTGGAGATTGAGATTCAGGGCGCATTGAACATTAAAAAACAATTTCCGGAGAGTTTGCTAATGTTTATCACTCCACCAAGCGCAGTGGAACTGGAACGCAGACTGGTGGGCAGAGGAACAGAGACAGCGGAGGTAATTGCCAACCGTTTGTCCAGAGCGAGTGAGGAATCAGAAGGCATTGAAGCCTATGATTATATAGTGGTGAATGATGATTTGGAGGAATGCGTCGAAGAGGTTCATGAGCTGGTGAATGCGTCGCGCAGATCTCCTGTTAGGAGAAAAGAGTTTATAAAAGAAATTAGAGAGGAACTGCATAGTTTCACGAAAGGAGCACAAAAATAATGTTACATCCATCTTATTCCGATTTAATGAAAGTAGTAAACAGCGAGGTTGAACCCGGTGAGGCACCTGTAGTAAACAGCCGTTATTCCATTGTAATGGCGACTTCCAAAAGAGCAAGACAGATTATTGCAGGGGATGAACCGCTGGTTGCCAGCAAAGACAAAAAACCTTTGTCTGTGGCAGTGGAAGAACTCAATCAGAGCAAGATTAAGATTTTGAGTGACGAAGATTAATTAAGAAGTAGCTGGTGTTTTCACCCCAGCTACTTTTGTCGTGTCGAAGAGGAAAGAATGATGATGAAAATATTATTTGTTTCCCTGGGGTGCGATAAGAATCTTGTGGATTCAGAGATGATGCTCGGAATGCTTGGAGAGAAGGGTTTTGCCTTCACCGACGATGAGAATGAGGCAGATATCGTAGTTGTCAATACTTGCTGTTTCATCGGCGATGCCAAGGAGGAGAGTATCAACACCCTGCTACAGATGGGAGAATTGCGTAAAAGCGGGCAAATCCGCGCACTTGTTGCGACGGGTTGCCTGGCACAACGATATAAAGAAGAAATTCAAAAAGAGATTCCGGAAGTAGATGCCATTGTGGGAACCACGGCGATTGATTCGATTGTGGAAGCAGTGGAACAGGTTCTTTCGGGAGAGAGTAAAAACCATTATGCAGATTTAAATGCTGCGCCTGTCACCGGCAAAAAGCGTGAGGTGACCACAGGTGGACATTATGCATATTTGAAGATTGCGGAGGGCTGTGGAAAGCACTGTACTTATTGTATTATCCCTAAGGTCAGGGGAGAGTTTCGAAGTGTTCCCATGGAAAGTCTTGTGCAGGAAGCGAAGGCACTTGCCGAGGGCGGTGTGAAGGAACTGATTCTTGTAGCTCAGGAGACCACTCTTTACGGCGTGGATCTATACGGAAAAAAGAGCCTTCCGGGATTGCTGCATGAACTTGCACAGATTCCCGGAATCTACTGGATTCGAATTTTGTACTGTTATCCGGAAGAGATTACGGATGAACTGATTGAGGCGATTGCAATGGAACCGAAGGTATGCCACTATCTGGATATGCCTATCCAGCACGCATCCGACAATGTACTTGGAAGAATGGGGCGTAAGACCAATCAACAGCAGCTTCGCGACATTATTGCAAAGCTGAGAGAGAGAATCCCGGACATTTGTTTAAGGACCACGCTAATCAGTGGTTTCCCGGGAGAGACGCAGGAAGATTTTGAGGAACTCTACCGTTTTGTCAATGAGATGGAATTTGATCGTCTGGGGGTATTTGCCTATTCTCAGGAGGAAGATACTCCGGCGGCTCTAATGCCCGACCAGATAGAGGAAGAGATTAAAATAAGCAGACGGGATGAACTGATGGAACTTCAACAGGCTGTGGTCTTTGAAAAAAATGAGGATATGATTGGAAAAGTACTCACCGTCATGATTGAGGGGAAAGTGGCTGACGAGGAGACTTATGTGTCCAGAACATACAAGGATGCACCGGGGGTGGATGGCTATCTGTTTCTAAATACCTCTGCAAATCTTATGACCGGAGACTTTGTAAAAGTACGTGTCACTGATGTAAATGAATATGACTTGATAGGAGAGATAGAGCATGAGTAAGATGAATCTGCCAAATAAACTGACTATTTTCAGAGTGATTCTGATTATCCCTTTTGTAATCCTGCTGCTAGGAGGAAATGCCGGATGGTTTGGTACAAATGAGCTGGTTCCCAATTTGGCGGCACTCGGAATTTTTATTGTAGCGAGTCTGACAGACCTTTTGGATGGTAAGATTGCCAGAAAATATAACCTGATTACCAATTTCGGAAAGTTTATGGACCCGCTTGCAGATAAGCTGCTTGTCTGCTCTGCACTGATTGCACTCACCGAGATGGGCAGAATCCCCGCATGGGTAGTGATTATCATTATCAGTAGAGAATTTGTAATCAGTGGCTTCCGTTTGATTGCATCGGACAATGGTGTTGTCATTGCAGCAAGCTACTGGGGAAAATTTAAAACGACCTTCCAGATGATTATGGTGTGTCTGATGATTGCTAATCTTTCGATTATCAGATATTATGATATTGTAACAGCAGTTGTTATGTGGATCGCACTTGCACTTACGGTGATTTCGCTGGTGGATTATCTGGTGAAGAACAAAGATGTGATGAAGGATATCAAATAGGATGGAGAAGACCATGACTGTAGAGATACTGTGTGTCGGAACAGAACTTTTACTCGGAAATATTGTAAATACCAACGCTGCATACCTGGCAAGAAAATGTGCTGCATTGGGACTGTCCTGTAATTACCAGACTGTTGTAGGGGATAATGAAAGCTGCCTTGCACAGGCAATTGAATGCGCTGTCAAACGTTCAGATGTTTTGATGATTTCCGGAGGATTAAGTCTGGCAGAGAATATTCAGAAGAAGAATATCAAAGCCGATAAGACCGTTGTGATGGAGAATGAAAACGGACCGTCTCGGGGATTCCTAATTGAAACAGAGGAGTGTAAAATTATTATGCTTCCAGGCTCGCCCAATGAGCTGGCTGCTATGTTTGAAAAAAACATCATTCCGTATCTGGAGAAATTGACGTCAGGTGTCATCTATTCCCAGACAGTGAAAATCTGCGGTATAGAAGAGAGTGAAGTTACGGAGCGCATTAAGGATCTGGTGGAGAATCAGACCAATCTGACGGTAACCCTTTATCCCATGACCGGGGAAGTACATGTTCGTGTGCTGGCGGTATCCGAAGACATGAAACAGGCCAAAAAGCTGATTAAACCGGTGGTCAAGGAACTGAAGGCACGCTTTGGCTATAATGTGTATACGACGGAGGAGGACACCACTCTGGAAAAAGCGGTGGTAGAACTTCTGATTGCAAATGATT
>JAILPF010000434.1 GCA_024699575.1 Acetatifactor sp.
GGCAGGTGAGGATGAAGCCAAAGAATCGCTTGTGGAAGTTGTCGACTTTTTGCACAATCCGGCCAGATATGCCAAGATTGGAGCGAGACTTCCCAAGGGAGCACTCCTTGTAGGACCTCCCGGAACCGGTAAGACATTGCTTGCAAAGGCTGTAGCAGGTGAAGCGCATGTACCGTTTTTCTCACTCACCGGTTCAGACTTTATCGAGCTATATGTAGGTGTGGGCGCCAGCCGCGTGCGTGACCTGTTTAAGGAAGCAACCAAAAACGCACCCTGTATTATTTTCATTGATGAAATTGATGCCATCGGACGAAGCCGTGATTCCAAATACGGCGGAGGCAATGAGGAGAGAGAGCAGACATTAAATCAGCTCCTGTCTGAGATGGATGGATTTGACAGCTCTAAGGGTATTCTGATTCTGGGAGCGACCAACCGTCCGGAAATCCTGGATAAAGCGTTGCTGCGTCCCGGCCGTTTCGACAGACGAATTATTGTGGATAAGCCTGATTTGAAGGGGCGTGTGGAAATCCTCAAGGTTCATGCCAAAGACGTGAAGATGGATGAGACAGTTGACTTGGATGCAATCGCGCTTGCGACAAGCGGTGCAGTCGGTTCCGACCTTGCGAATATGATTAACGAAGCTGCAATCAATGCGGTAAAAGAGGGCAGGGAGTATGTCTGCCAGAAAGACCTTTTCGATGCAGTGGAAGTGGTGCTGGTCGGCAAGGAGAAGAAGGACCGTATTATGAGCAAGGAGGAGAGAAAGATTGTCTCCTATCACGAAGTCGGTCACGCACTGATCAGTGCACTTCAGAAAAACTCCGAGCCGGTACAGAAGATTACCATCGTTCCCCGTACCATGGGAGCGCTTGGATATGTAATGCATGTACCTGAGGAAGAAAAATATTTGAATACAGAAGCAGAGCTGAGAGACATGCTGGTGAGCCTTGTGGGTGGTCGTGCAGCGGAGGAAGTGGTGTTCGACACTGTGACTACCGGAGCAGCCAACGATATTGAGAAAGCTACTGATATTGCCCGCAATATGGTAACCCGCTATGGTATGAGCAAACGCTTCGGCCTGGTGGGGCTTGCCACTGTTGAAAGTCAATATCTGGAAGGCAGAACCGCACTGAACTGTAGCGATGAGACTGCAGCAGCCATCGATGAGGAAGTGGTTGCAATCATCAAAGAAAGTTATGACAAAGCGCTGGAACTGCTTCGTGAGAATCGGGATGTGATGGATAAACTTGCAGCATTCCTGATTGAGAAAGAGACGATTACCGGTAAGGAATTCATGGAAATCTTCCGCAGGGAGAAGGGACTGCCGGATCCTGCCGAGGAGAAGAAGGAAGAGGAAACGGTAAGCACAGATGCACCGGTTGAGGAGAAAACGGTTGAGGAGCAGCCTGTGGAAGAACAACCCGTGGAAGAGCAATCCAAAGAGGAACAACCGAAAGAGGAAAAGAACACGAATGAGACAGTGGGCTTATTCTCCGGGGCGAATCTGGAATAAAAAGAAAACGATACAAAGTCCGTACAAAGTGGAGTATTTCCGCTTTGTGCGGATTTGCTGTATGTAAATGCGGGAGAACGGAATGTTTGTAATCGAGGAAGAATTGAAAAAACTCCCCAAGGAGCCGGGAGTCTATATTATGCATGACGCTAAGGACACGATTCTTTATGTCGGCAAGGCAATTAATCTCCACAACCGTGTGAGGTCTTATTTTCGTGAAAATATCGGCAGGGGACCGGCGATTGACCAGATGGTGGCACAGATTGCCAGATTTGAGTATATCGTTACCGACTCCGAGCTGGAGGCACTTGTTTTGGAGAATAATCTGATAAAAGAACATTCTCCGAAGTACAATACCCTTTTGAAAGACGATAAAACATACCCCTATATCAAGGTGACTGTGGGGGAGGAGTATCCCAGAATCCTGTTTTCACGTACCATGAAAAAGGATAAATCAAAATATTTCGGACCCTACAGCAGTGCGGCGGCGGTAAAAGACACCATCGATTTGCTGAACAAGCTGTTTCAGTTAAGAACTTGTAATCGAAGCCTTCCCAGAGATATCGGTCTGGAGCGTCCCTGCTTAAATTACCATATTAAGCAGTGCCTTGCACCCTGCCAGGGTTATGTGAGCAGGGAACAGTACAGAGAACAGGTTGACGGTGCACTGGAGTTTTTAAACGGAAATTATGATGTGCTGTTAAAGGATTTGGATCAGAAGATGAAAGAGGCGGCGGAAGCTTTGGAATTTGAGGAGGCTGCCAGATATAGAGACTTATATACCAGTGTGAAAAGCGTGTCACAGAAGCAGAAAATCACGGACAGTACAGGAGATGACAAGGATGTCATTGCTTTGTATCAGGACGAGAGCGAAGCAGTGGTTCAGGTATTTTTTGTGCGAGATGGTAAGCTGATTGGTAGAGAACACTACTACATGACGCATGTGTCGGAAAGAAACAAGCCGGGCATTCTACAGGACTTTATTAAACAGTTCTATGCGGGGACACCGTTTCTTCCGAAAGAACTGATGCTACAGTACGAGATTGAGGATGCGGAATTGATCGAAAAGTGGCTCAGTGAGCGTAAGGGCAGCAGAGTATATCTGAAGGTGCCAAAGATTGGCTCTAAGGAGAAGCTGGTGGAGCTTGCAGCACAGAATGCGAAACTGATTTTAAGCCAGGATAGGGAGAAACTAAAGCGCGAGGAAGGGCGAACCATCGGAGCGGTGAAAGAAATTGCGCAGATTCTGGATTTGCCCTGCGTTGACCGAATGGAGGCGTTTGATATCTCCAATACCAACGGCTTTGAGAATGTGGGCTCCATGGTGGTTTACGAAAAGGGAAAACCGAAGCGCAGTGATTACCGTAAGTTCAAAATCAAAACAGTGGCGGGGCCGGATGACTATGCCTGTATGCGGGAGGTGCTCACAAGACGTTTTCTTCACGGAATGGAGGAGAGCAAGGAGCTGGAGCAAAAGGAGATAGACGCAGAATACGGAAGCTTCACCAAATTTCCGGACCTGCTTTTGATGGATGGCGGGCGAGGACAGGTCAATATTGCACTGTCCGTGCTGGAGGAGCTTCATATCGATATTCCGGTCTGCGGCATGGTCAAGGATGATAACCATCGAACCAGAGGATTGTACTTTAACAATGTGGAGCTGCCCATCGATTCCCATTCGGAGGGCTTCAAACTCATCACCAGAATTCAGGACGAAGCTCACCGTTTTGCCATTGAATATCACCGGTCGCTTCGAAGCAAGGACCAGGTGAAATCCGTACTGGATGACATCCCGGGTGTAGGGCCTGCTAGAAGAAAAGCCCTCATGCGAAAGTTCAGGTCACTGGAGGAAATCAAAAAAGCCGGCGTGGATGAACTGCTGATGATTCCGGAGATGAATCAGAAGACAGCGGAGGCAATCGTGGAATTTTTTGCAAAACAGTCTCTTCCCAATAAAGACACCGTGTGATACAATCAAAAAGCATAGTGTGAACGTTGACAACATTTTTTGTGGAAAATGATAGAAAAGAGGTAGGGTATGGCGACAGTAAGTTTGACACAGGTAATTGAAAAAATGAAGCTGGAGAATCTCACACCTGAGACAGAAGTAAAAAAAATCCGTATTGGTCAGTCGGATGTAAACCGTCCGGCACTTCAGATGGCAGGATATTTTGAGCATTTTGATGCAACCAGACTGCAGGTTATCGGTTTTGTGGAATATACTTATATGGAAGGGCTGACAGATGAGCGTAAACGTGAGGTTTACGAGCAGCTTATGTCCTACGATATCCCGGCAATCGTATTCAGCAGGGAACTTCAGCCTGACCCTATTTTTAAGGAAATTGCGATTGCGCACGGTGTGCCTGTGCTGTCCACCAAGAAGACGACATCAAACTTCATGGCAGAGATTATCAGATGGCTGAATGTCAAGCTGGCTCCCTGCATTTCCGTGCATGGTGTATTGATGGATGTCTATGGTGAAGGCGTTATGATTACCGGCGAGAGTGGAATCGGTAAATCAGAGGCAGCGTTGGAGCTGATTAAGAGAGGACACCGTCTGGTTACGGATGATGTGGTAGAGCTCAGAAAGGTGAGTGATGATACCTTAATTGGTACAGCTCCGGATATCACAAAGCATTTCATCGAGCTGAGAGGTATCGGAATCGTGGATGTGAAGGCATTGTTTGGTGCATCTTCCGTAAAGGATACCCAGCAGGTGGATCTGGTTATTCGCCTGGAGGACTGGGATAAAGATAAGGAATACGACAGACTTGGCCTGGAGGAAAATTACACAGAGTATCTGGGCAACAAAGTGGTATGCCACAATATCCCCATCAGACCGGGACGAAGCCTTGCGATTATCTGTGAGTCTGCGGCAGTTAACCACCGTCAGAAGAAGATGGGATATAACGCTGCACAGGAGCTTTACAGCCGTGTACAGAATTCCCTGGCAAAGCGCCGTGAAGAAGAGGATGAAGACGAATAATCGATAAAAGGAGATAAAGAGCATGAGCAAATATGCATTTGGAGTAGATATCGGAGGAACAACCGTTAAAATCGGACTGTTTGATAAAGAGGGAACCGTGTTGGACAAATGGGAAATCCCTACCGTTAAAGATAATGCCGGAGTACAGGTGCTGCCGGATATTGCTAAGAGTATTTTAGCAAAGATGGAAGAGAAAGGGATTGCAAAATCCGATGTAGCAGGCGTCGGTGTAGGTGCTCCCGGAGCTATAAACGGTGAGGGAACACTGGTAAGCGGAGCAGTAAACATCGGCTGGGGGGTATTCAACATCTCCGAGGCTTTGAAGGAACTTTTGGATATGCCTGTGAAAGCAGCCAACGATGCAAACATTGCCGCATTCGGTGAGATGTGGCAGGGCGGTGGCAAAGGCTATTCCAATCTGGTTGCGGTTACTCTGGGAACCGGTGTCGGCGGAGGAATCATTGTGGATGGTAATATTCTGACCGGTGCCAACGGTGCCGGTGGAGAAATCGGACATATCCATATAGAAGATAACGAGACAGAGAGCTGTGGATGTAAGAATAAAGGATGCCTGGAGCAGTATGCATCCGCAACCGGTATTGTGAGACTTGCCAACAAAAGACTTGCCAAGGACGATAAGCCCAGTGTACTCAGAAGTGGTGAAGTGTCAGCAAAGACTGTTTTCGATGCAGTAAAAGCAGGGGATGAGCTTGCCATCGAGGTGGCTGAGCAGTTCGGCGATTATCTTGGAAAAGGACTTGCAGCTGTTGCAGGAACCGTGAATCCCGAGATTTTTGTCATCGGTGGCGGTGTTTCAAAAGCAGGAGAAGTGTTGTTAAAATACATTATTCCCAGCTTTAAAAAATATGTGTTTGTGGCATGCAGAGAGACCAAGTTCGCGCTGGCAACCTTGGGAAATGATGCCGGTATTTACGGTGCTGCAGGCTTGATTTTAAATCAATAAAGGAAGCGGTATTATAATGATTAGTGATACAGTAGCTATGGCGCTGGAGACAATTGTACCCAAGGAAAATATTCATAAAAACGAACCAATGTCCGCCCACACAACCTTTCGTGTGGGCGGACCTGCAGATTGTCTGATAGAAGTGGAATCGGCGGAGCAGCTGGTGAAACTCAGACAGTATTTTCAAAAACTGGAAATGCCACACTTTATTCTGGGCAATGGAAGTAATGTGCTTGTGAGTGACTTGGGATATGAGGGTGTGATCCTTCAAATCGGTCGTAAAATGAGTGAGATACGTGTGGATGGATGCACCGTTACTGCACAGGCCGGTGCACTTTTATCTCAGGTGGCACATGTTGCATTGGAACATGGTCTGACCGGAATGGAATTCGCATCAGGAATCCCAGGTACTGTCGGCGGAGCGGCTGTCATGAATGCGGGCGCATACGATGGCGACATGAGTGGCATTATCAACCGGGTGCAGGTGGTCGCGGACAGCGGCGAGATTCTGGAGCTTGACAATGAAACCATGGAATTCGGTTACCGCAACAGTATTATCCGCCATCAGCCCTTTGTGGTGACGGAAGTGGAGTATACCTTAAGAGCAGGAGACAAAGACAAGATAAAGACCCGCATGGATGAACTTGCAAAGCTTCGCAGGGAAAAGCAGCCACTGGAGTATCCCAGTGCCGGAAGTACCTTCAAACGCCCGGAAGGATATTTTGCAGGAAAACTCATTATGGATGCGGCGCTTCGTGGATTTCAGGTAGGCGGAGCGAAAGTATCCGATAAGCACTGTGGATTCGTGATTAATGCCGGGAATGCAACGGCCGCGGATATTTTAGGGCTGATTCGGACGATTCAGGCAAAGGTACAGGAACAGTTTCAGGTATCGTTGGAAACAGAAGTTGTGATGCTGGGAAAGTTTGAAAGGTAAAATATAAAATGAGATTTGTAATTGTCACAGGAATGAGTGGCGGTGGAAAGAGTACCGTTCAGAAGATGCTGGAGGATTTCGGGTTTTACTGTGTGGACAATCTTCCGGTTTCGTTGATTGAGAAATTTATGGAGTTGATTTCCATGCCTAACAGTGAGATCACCAAGGTCGCTCTGGGCCTGGACGTGCGTGCAGGGCAGTCCTTTGAGGATGTCACAGATGTACTGGCACAGCTGAAAGAAAAGGGGTACAACTTTGAAATCCTGTTTATGGATGCCAATGAGGAAGCCCTGATCAAGCGGTACAAAGAAAGTCGCAGAGTTCACCCTCTGGCGGAGGACGGCAGAATTGCAGAAGGCATCAAAAAAGAGCGCAGGATACTGGAGAAAATAAAAAAGAGTGCCGATTATGTAATCGACAGCTCGAATTTATTGACCAGAGAGTTAAAAAGTGAACTTGACCGCATTTTTGTGCAGAATGAAGAATATAATAGTCTCATGGTGACGGTGATGTCCTTTGGATTCAAGTACGGAATCCCCTCAGATTCCGATTTGGTATTTGACGTGCGTTTCCTGCCGAATCCATATTATATTGATGAGTTAAAGCCTCTCACCGGAAACGATAAGGCTGTACAGGACTATGTTATGAATTCGCCGGAGTCGGAGACCTTTTTGCAGAAGCTGGAAGATATGACACAGTTTTTGCTTCCAAACTATGTGAAGGAAGGAAAGTACCGGCTGGTCATTGCAATCGGATGTACCGGCGGGCAGCACAGAAGTGTGACACTTGCCAATGAATTGTACAAGCGTCTGAAGGAAGATGGACATTATAGTGTGAAACTGTACCATCGTGATATCAATGGACATACAGTATAGAGAACAATAGGTGAAAAAATGTCATTTTCAAGAGAAGTGAAAGAAGAAATGGCCGGACACATCAGCCCGGGCAGACATTGTCAGATTGCGGAACTGGCCGCGATTATGAACTTTTGCGGGCAGTACGGACGGGACAAAGATGGCAATTATACCATCGGATTTCAGACAGAAAACGAGGCTGTTGTCACAAAAGGCTTTACATTATTGAAAAAAACATATAATATAAATGTTGGTGACCCAATTACGAAAGAGCAGATGCAGGACCTTTTGACCAAGATTGGAAACTTGGACGAGCCTGTCAGTGGTCTGCTTTTGAAAAATGCATGTTGCCAGAGAGCATTCTTAAGAGGTGCATATCTTGCAATCGGTTCCATGAGTAATCCGAATAAGGGATATCATCTTGAGTTCGACTGCACGGATTTAAAGAAAGCAAAACAGTTGCAGAACGTAATTGCGGATTTTGATATAGAAGCCAAGATTGTTACCCGTAAAAAATATTATGTGGTATACATCAAGGAAGGCTCCGGTATTGTAGACCTTCTAAATGTGTGCGAGGCACACGTTGCCCTAATGAACTTTGAGAACCTTCGTATTTTGAAAGAAATGCGTAATTCTGTGAACCGCAGAGTTAATTGTGAAACTGCCAACATTACGAAGACAGTAAATGCTGCTGCGAGACAGATTGCAGACATTGAGTATATCAGAGACCATTATGGATTTGAAAATCTTCCCGAAAACCTGCGCGAGATGGCTCAGGTACGTCTGGAGAATCCGGATGCACCGCTAAAAGAGCTTGGGGAACAGTTAAGCCCCGTTGTAGGAAAATCGGGTGTAAACCATAGATTGAGAAAACTTAGTGAACTGGCAGATAGAATAAGGAATGAATGAGGAGGAACATTATGACAACGAGAAACATTCAAATCAAACTGGAAAATGGTTTGGAGGCAAGACCGGTAGCGCTTCTTGTGCAGGAAGCAAGCAAGTATGACAGTACCATCTACATTCAGTCGGGCGACAAGAAAGTCAATGCGAAGAGTATCATGGGAATGATGA
>JAILPF010000443.1 GCA_024699575.1 Acetatifactor sp.
GAAGCTGTAAGCAAATCTCTGGTCCGACGGACAGGAATCACATATAAGGCTAGGCTACGAGAGATAAGTTGGCTTAAAGCAACAAAGTCTAATAACTATCACTTTTGTAGTAGAAGGGAGTGAAATGATTTGATTGAAAAGGAAATGACGGTTGATGCTTCGGTGGAAAACATTACCCGAGTGACAGAGTTTATCGATGAACAACTGGAATTACTGGAATGCTCTATGAAAGCACAGATGCAGATTGATGTGGCAATCGATGAATTGTTTGGTAATATCGCATATTATGCTTACGGGCAGGGGACAGGGAAGGCTACAGTCCGGTTTTGCTTTGACGAGAGCAGTCGCAGGGCATCTATCACATTCATCGACAGCGGAGTTGCTTACAACCCACTGGAAAAGGAGGACCCCGATGTGACACTTTCCGCAGAGGAGAGAGAAATTGGTGGGCTGGGGATTTTCCTTGTTAAAAAGACAATGGACGACGTGGAATATAAAAGAGAGAATGAATATAATATCCTGACAATCTATAAGCAGATTTGACAATTGCATACATATTGAATAAACTGTAGGGAGGAACGGGAGTTTATGAAGTCTGATGTGATTCAAATTGATAATAAGGGAAACGGCTTTGACAATGCCATAACAGAGACCAAAAAGATTGCAGAATTCCGCGGGTTAAATCATAAGGAATCCCTCCGGCTTCAAATAATGGCAGAGGAAATGCTGGGCCTTGCACGCAGTGTCACCGGAGAGATGCAAGCTTCTTTTTGGGTGGAAAGTGAAGATAAGTTTTTTGAACTGCATATGACGACCAAAACCGTAATGGACAAAGAAAAACGTTATCAGCTTCTTTCCTCCGCAACATCCCGTAAAAATGAAGCTGCCAACAGTTTCCTGGGTAAATTGAGAGATGCTTTTGAGGAAGCGATGACTGCAGAAGCAGATAAGACTTTTTATGAACTCCCGGATGACGTTATGGGGGATTTTGTGACCCGTCATATCGATGATTCGGAGTGGGACAGATATGAACGTTCCATATTGCGCAGACTGGCCGATGATATCAAGATTGCGATTAAAGGCGGGCTGGTCAGTATGACTGTCTGTAAGAAATTTTAAGGAAGTAATGTAAGAAAATGAAAATAATATTGGCATCAGCGTCTCCGAGAAGGAGAGAACTATTAAAGCAGATTGGACTTGATTTTGAGGTCAGAGTCAGTGACGTGGAGGAAAAGGTAACCACAGACATTCCCCACCTCGTGGTGGAGGAATTGTCAGCGCAGAAGGCCGCTGCGGTCATGAAGGAAGTGACAGATGAATCCTTAGAGGAGATCGTGGTTATCGGTGCAGATACCATTGTTGCCTGCGACGGGAAGATACTTGGCAAGCCGAAGGATGAAGGACAAGCGGTGGAGATGCTGAAGATGCTTCAAGGAAGAGCACATCAGGTCTATACCGGGGTGACGCTCCTTAGAAGGACAGGAAAATCGTCTGTTGAAAAGAAAACTTTTCACGAGGAGACGAGTGTTTTCTTTTACCCAATGTCAGAAAAGGAGATTCGGTCTTATGTTGCGACAAAAGACCCGCTGGATAAAGCCGGTGCATATGGAATACAGGGATTATGTGCTCGATATATCCGGGAGATAAAAGGAGATTACAATAATGTGGTGGGGCTTCCGGTGGGAAGACTCTTTCAAGAATTGAAGGATTGGTTGCATCGGAAGAAAGCCGTTATTTTTGATCTGGACGGAACGCTGTTGGATACGATCCAAAGTTTGGAGTACTGTGGTAATCGTGCACTGGAGCCCTTTGGATATGGGCCGTTTCCGGCGCAGGACTACAAATATTTTGTTGGTGACGGGGCAGCTAATCTGATAAAGAGAGCGCTGATAAAGGGCGGGGACAAAGAACTCGTTCATTTTGACGAGGCGCTGAAGCGTTACAAGGATTATTTCAGGGAAGACTGTATGTACAAAGTGGAGCCATATCCCGGTATCCCGGAGCTGATAGAACAACTGAAAAAGGAAGGAATTCAGACGGCTGTATTATCCAATAAGCCGCATGCTGAAACAGTCCGTATGATTGATGCTTTCTTTGGAAAAGACTGTTTCGATGTTGTGTTTGGACAGCGGGATGGGGTGGCAATTAAACCAAGCCCCGACGGTGTATATCAGATTTTGGAACAGCTGAAATTAAAGCCGGAACAGATATTATACATTGGTGATACTGCTACAGATATGAAGACCGGAAAAGGCGCCGGAGCGTTTACCATCGGTGCGCTGTGGGGTTTCCGGACAAGAGAAGAATTGGAAGAAAATAAGGCGGACGCTATTATAGATAATCCATTGGATTTATTGAATTATTTATAGACGATACACGAAGGGCGTGTGAAAAATATTTTTTCACACGCCCTTTATATTGAATGAAAAACTGTTTTAGAAATTAAATTGTGCAAGCAGACCCTTTAACTCTTCTGCAAGGTTGTGGATATCTGTACTGATACCTGAAATTCCGCTGACTGTCTGTTGAACATATGCAGTGGAGGAAGAAGTTTCCTGAGAGTTTGCTGCACAGTCGGTTGCGGAATTCGACAGGCTGTTTACAGCGTTGACAACAATCTGACAACTCTTATCCATATTTGCACTGAGTTTATCCAGCTCGGATACCTCACGGTTAATGTCTTCTACCTTTTCTACAATCAGGCGATATTTTTCACCGGTAGCAGAAACGCTTTCTGCCTGTGTTTTAACAGCTTCCTGAACAAGTACTCGCTGGTCCGATGCCTGAGA
The DNA here is from genome assembly GCA_024699575.1 of Acetatifactor sp. GTDB lineage: Bacteria > Bacillota > Clostridia > Lachnospirales > Lachnospiraceae > Acetatifactor. The sequence goes on from JAILPF010000443.1 coordinate 2,790, forward strand.
TACACATTTGTTCAGTTCTTCCAACATATTGTCGATTGCGTTGACTGCATCGGCAGATTGCTCAGCCAAGCCTCTGATTTCATCTGCAACCACTGCGAAACCTCTGCCGGCTTCACCTGCTCTGGCTGCCTCGATGGAAGCATTCAGAGAGAGGAGATTGGTCTGGGAGGCAATTTCAGCAATCAGCTGGGAAGCTTCTCCAATCTTGGAAGCACTGGCAGTCATATCCTCGATGGAACTGAAAATACGTCCAAATGCGATTTCATTTTCTTCTGTCTTTTTCTGTAATTGATTTACAACTTCCATGCCATCAGCAGTTGCTTCGCCGATAGCTTTTCCTACACTTGCAAGATGCTCAGCAGTTTCGCTGCTGGCGATAACGATATCGCCGAGGACCTTGGTCTGCTCTGAAGCATCTGAGGTTTCCATTGCCTGTGCGGAAATCTTTTCTGTGATATCATTGATGGCAATAGCGATTTCATTGGTTGAATTCTCAACGGTCTTTGATGATTCGTTGAGGGATGAGGAAACATTATTGATACGGTCGGAAGTATCGTGAATCAGATGAAGAATTGCATTCTGATCCTTAAACAATTGTACCGAGGCCTTTGCCATTGTAGCGATTTCATCATTGCCGCCTACGGTCTGCGGTTCATATACCAGGTTCTTTTCTGCCAGCTGTACAATGTTTTCCTGAGTGATTTTAATACCTTTCAGGATGTTTCCGATAATATAGTATGCGATTAAGAAAACTGCAAGTGTAACAAGGAAAACGATGATGTATGTGGTAATCAGTGTGGTGCGGTTTGCACGCTGAAGGACATCCATTTCATAAACAGCATACATATCGATAAAGTCCTTGATATTATTGATGTATTCCTCGCAGTTATCAAAGTGTGCAGTCTGTGCGGCAAAATCACCCTGATTAGTGGTGGGGTTGTATGTATTGTAGAATGCATCAAATTCGGAATTAAAGCTTTCCACTAATGTTGTAAAAATTCTGGTATCAGTCAGATAGCCGTCACCGTCTGTCTCCGGTGTAAAACCGTTTTTCGTTGCTAAGAACTGAAGTGTGTATGTCTGATAAGCCTTCGGGTCTTCCTGCATTAAAGAGACAGCAGTTTTCAAATGGTCTCTGGTCTGCTGCAGATTGACTTCATATCCATGGCGGTTATCCTCCGCATCCTCTTTTGAGTTTGCAGCGCGCATGTTTAATTCTGCTGCCAGTGCCTGATACATATCGCGCTCACCGTTGATGATGTTTGTGTTTGCGATATATATCACATCATATAGGGAATGTTCCATCACTTTTTCAATGGAGCGGGCAAGAAGGTTAATAGTTACGGATAAACCTACGACTAAGAGAAGCATAGGTAACATGATACAAGCAAATTTTGCTGATAACGATAGTTTCTTCATTCTGCGCATCTCCTTCCTGATAGAATATATAATAATTTTATTATAAATAATGGCAAAGTGTCAATGAATATGTTGATTACATGGTAAAAAAACAGACAATTTGCACATATAAAAAATATGTCAGTAAATATGAAATATGGCATCACAGTCTTGACGCAGGAGCATAATCTTACTATTATGAGAGTATGAAACTAATTTGTTTACTTTTGTTATGGAGGATATGTGTATGCACGAGTATGACAATGCCGTTTTAGAATGCTTTTTGGACAATCAGTTACAGCTGTTTCCCGAGAAAGTTGCAGAGACTTTGGAGGAAGCAGAAGAATTTTTGGAGGACTGCATGGCAGTCGTAGTGGATTCTGTTGATGAAGTGATTGAGTATTTCGAGGAGGAAGGCATCGATATGGATGGTGCCGAAGGAGAAGAAATACTGGAAGCCGATGAAGTGTTCGATATCGGCGATGGAAGATTTTTAATCGTAGAAGGTTAAGAAAATGGAACGGCTCATATTTCATGTGGATGTGAACAGCGCATTTCTCTCCTGGGAAGCGGTGAAACGCCTGAAGGAAGGGTTGCCTGATTTGCGAGAGATTCCCTCCTGTATCGGAGGGGACCCGGAAAAAAGAACCAGCATCGTGCTGGCCAAATCCATTCCGGCTAAAAAATATGGGATACAGACAGGGGAAGCCCTTTCAACAGCTTTGCGCAAATGCCCGAAGCTGGAGGTGGCTCCCCCTGATTTTAGGTTGTACAGTCACAATTCCAAGGCGTTCAAGGACATCTGCAGAGAATTTGCCCCGGTGGTTGAGGAATTTTCGATCGATGAATGTTTTCTGGATATGACGGGAACGGGACTGATTTATCCCAACCCGTTACAGACTGCGGATGAGATTCGAACCCGGATAAAAGAGGAATTAGGCTTTACTGTGAATATAGGGATTGCCGGCAATAAACTGCTGGCTAAGATGGCAAGTGATTTTGAGAAGCCGGATAAAATCCATACATTGTTTCAGGATGAGATAACCGCTAAGATGTGGGGGTTGTCCGTGGGAGAACTGCTGTATTGCGGGGAAGCCACTGCGGATAAGCTAAAAAGAGCAGGTATTCGTACGATAGGCGACCTTGCAAATGCAAATTTATCTTTTCTGCAACAACTTGTGGGAGAGAAGGCAGGGAAACAGCTTCATGATTCCGCCAACGGAATAGATGAGTCCCCCGTTCGGGAACATCCCGAGGAGGCGAAAGGATATAGTATTTCCACTACCCTGGAGGAAAATGTGGTTGGATTTGAACAGGCGGAGAGAATACTGATCGGGCTGTGCGACATGGTATCCACTCATATGAGGATGGAAAAAAAGTTCGCATTCTGTATCGGTGTCAGTATCCGGTTCACGGATTTTCGAAACAAATCCCATCAGTGTAGTCTGGAACAGGCGACGGATGTCACATCAGAAATCTATGCGGAGGCGAAAAAGCTTTTGCATGAGGTGTGGAACGGAATGACTCCCCTTCGATTAATCAGTGTTTCCCTGACAAATGTAACAAATGATGACACACAGCAGTTATCTTTGTTTACGCAGGAGAATCAGGGAAGAGAACGGGAGAAAAAGCTGGACAGGACGATGGATTCCATTCGGGAAAGGTTTGGAATCGACAGTATCAAACGAGGAACCACACTGACGGGAAACGACCGGATTGCCAGAAAATTTAAAGGAAATTATGACAACAAGAGGAAAAATCAATGAGCAGATTAACCAATAGGATGAGATGGAGTATCACCTTTAATGCACCGGTTGTATTATGGTTTGTGATAGCATGTATGATTGTGATGGCAATCCATAATGTGACGGCAGGAGTAAGTACACAGTTGTTGTTTA
>JAILPF010000501.1 GCA_024699575.1 Acetatifactor sp.
AGAAATTGTATCTGGAATTGAGAAAGCAGATCTACAGAGAGGAGAAGCTGTCGAGGCAGTTAAGAATATTTCTGATATTATTGAAGAAACCACCGGAAGTGCAGAAGCTGTCAATGATGTTGCACAGAAGTTGCTTAAGAATGTGGAAGTACTTAACGGAACAGCTGATGCACTCAATGACAATATGGACGGTCTGAGAACTGAAATTGCAGTATTTAAAGTATAGCAGCACATTTTTCTAAAAGCATTTACATATAGTTTAGTAAATGGTAAAGAAACGTGAGCGGTTGATATGAAAAAGATTAGGGTGGCAATCCTGACATTGATTTTTGTGTTAGGATTGCCATTTTTAGGTTTTGTGGGGAAGGGGTCAGGAGAATGTAAAAAAATAGCACTTACATTTGATGACGGACCCCATCCGAGATTTACGGAGCAACTTTTGGATGGACTGAAAGAACGGGACGTGCATGTAACTTTTTTTGTGACAGGAGAACATGCGAAGCTGCACCCGGATGTAATTAAGCGAATGCAGGATGAGGGACATTTAATCGGCAACCACACATATAGTCATATCCAGCTGACCACGTCAAATCGAGAAGAGTTTTGCAGGGAACTGAGAAAGACGAATGAAGTACTTCGGGAGATTACAGGGATTGATACGGAATATGTCAGACCTCCTTATGGTTCCTGGGATTGCTCATTGGAAAAAGAGTTAAATATGTTTCCGGTTCTGTGGACTGTGGATCCGCTTGACTGGTGCTCGGAGAATGTGGAGTGCATTACGAATTCGGTTGTGGGGAAAATTCAGGAGAATGATATTGTTTTGATGCATGATTATTATGATACTTCCGTTACAGCTGCACTAAAGATTGTAGATGAGTTGACGAAGCGAGGTTTCACTTTTGTGACAGTGGATGAAATATTATTTAATTAGTACCAAGATTGGATTGTTTTTATGTTTTTTTTTCGTTATACTGGTAACAGTGCGAAAGCGAAAGAGAAAAAGAGGGTCATTATGGACATTTTTGAATATATGAGAAATAAGGATATGGAAAAAGAGTCACCTCTTGCCGCAAGAATGCGTCCAAGAACCCTGGATGAGGTGGTCGGACAAGAGCATATTATCGGTAAGGATAAGCTTCTATATCGTGCAATTTCTGCAGATAAAATCAGTTCCGTTATTTTTTACGGGCCACCCGGAACGGGCAAGACAACATTGGCAAAAGTGATTGCTAATTCCACAAGTGCTGAATTTACTCAGATTAATGCGACGGTGGCCGGTAAAAAGGATATGGAGGAGGTTGTGGCGAAAGCCAAAGACCTTCAGGGAATGTACGGAAAGCGTACCATTCTTTTTATTGATGAGATTCATCGATTTAACAAAGGACAGCAGGATTATCTTTTGCCATTTGTAGAAGATGGAACGATTATTCTGATTGGTGCAACTACCGAAAATCCTTATTTTGAGGTGAATGGAGCGTTGATTTCCCGTTCCATCTTATTCGAACTGAAGCCGATTCCGAAGGAGGCAATCAAGGAACTGCTGGTGAAGGCTGTGTACGATAAGGAACGTGGCATGGGCTCCTATGGAGCGGTGGTTGATGAGGATGCGCTGGATTTCCTGGCAGATATTTCCGGTGGGGATGCGAGACAGGCGTTAAATGCCATAGAGCTTGGCGTTATGACTACTGACAGAGCTGAGGATGAGAAAATACATATCACTCTTAAGGTGGCGCAGGAATGTATTCAGAAAAAGGCTGTGCGTTACGATAAGAACGGAGACAATCATTATGATACGATTTCTGCGTTTATTAAAAGTATGAGGGGTTCCGATCCGGATGCCGCAGTATACTATCTAGCCAGAATGCTCTACGCCGGAGAGAGTGTTACATTTATCGCCAGAAGAATTATGATTTGTGCATCCGAGGATGTGGGGAATGCAGATCCCAATGCACTGGTTGTGGCTACCAATGCTTCTTTGGCTGTAGAACGTGTAGGTATGCCGGAAGCACAGATTATTCTGGCGCAGGCAGTAACTTACGTTGCGTGTGCCCCGAAGAGTAATTCCAGTAATAATGCAATAGCGGATGCTATGAAAGAGGTGGCAATGTCCGGTAATTTACCTATTCCCGCACATTTACAGGATGCACATTATAAGGGAGCCGAGAAATTAGGGCATGGAGTTGGATATAAATATGCACACGATTATCCCAATCATTATGTGGAACAGCAATACTTGCCATATGAACTAAACGGGAAAGAGTTTTATCAGCCGTCGGGAAACGGATATGAAGTAAAAATCCGTGAACATATGGCACGTATTCGGAAAGAAGCTAGGAAAGATTAAGAGGGATTCTATATAATGTACTGGAGTGGATATAATGTGGTTGGAGAGCTGATTAGCTTTACTTTAGCAATGTTGGTATTGTTTTTGATGATGCATTCCAACCCGAGAAGAACAAGATTATTTATTTTTGATAAAGCAGGTATTTGGGTTTCCATGGTCGCCATCTGGGTTCAGATTATTTTGGCGGTTTATTGCAAGCATCCGGAATATTATCAAAAATGGGTGTTTGACAGTCTGTGCCTTGTTTATTTAATTTTGTATATGGTGTTGCTGATTTTACTGATATCCTATATTAATTTGCTGGATATCAAAAACTGGATATATGCAAGAGGATATCTTTGGACAGTAGGTGTGTGCTCTGTGATGTATCTTGCAGTTGTCATCAGTCTTCTTGAGGCCGGAAAAATGTACGAAGTGACAGAAGGGACAATCCGGTTTCGATGGTTTATGCCAACCTATCTTGGGTTTGGTATTGTGTCGTGCATGATGTGCCTGATTATTAATCATTTTGGGAGGACTTCTCTGCCCAAAATTGTGCGCACCTATATTAAAATTTTTGTGTGGTCGGATTTTGTTTTATTGATTTTGCAGCTTAGACATCAGGAAGTTATTTTTTCCAGCTTGACATACGTATTACCGTTCACTATTTTTTATGTCATGCTTCATAACAATCCATATGACGGACCAAGTGGATGTCAGGGCAAGGATGCCTTTGATGCAATTGTCGCAAGGCATGTTAAGGGAGCCAAAGAATTTGTGGTAATCTATATTTCGCTGCCACAGCTTCTCAAGCTGGATGAGGGCGGTATCACAAATGAGATGGAGATGGCAGGCCTGGAAGCCTGCAGAAAGGTGGAGAAGCTTCAGAAGGAAATCGGGATTTATCGCCTGAATCATGCTACATTTGCTGTGTTTGGTGAGATTTCCAAAATGCACGCCCAGGATTTTCTGATTGAAATGAAGAAAATTATGGATGAGGCATCTTCACGCGCTATGCTAAACTATGAAATGGTTGCTTTGAAATCTCATCCAATCCTGCGCAACACGCAAATGTTCAAGTCCATGGCTGTCTTTTTGTTTGGACAAGCCCGCCATGGCATGGAGCAGAGTGATTGCAGGTTGGCGAGTGAAAAAGATTACGAAGATTTTTATCACTATTACCAGATTGAACAGGTATTGTTGGATATCAGGAATAAGATGAACCTGGATGACGAGAGAGTGCTATGTTATATGCAGCCTATCTACAGTGTGAAAGTTTCATCCTTTCAGTCTGCAGAGGCATTGATGAGGCTTCGCATGGGCTCAGAGATTATCTATCCCAAGGAGTTTCTGGAAATTGCTGAGAAAAATAATTGCATTCATGCGTTGACCTGTATCATGCTGAACAAAGTCTGCAAAAGAGTGCGTGAGATACAGGGCAAATTTAAATTTGATGCGATTACGGTCAATTGCTCTGCGGATGAGCTGTCTGACTGGTCGTTACACGATCAGCTTTTGAAGATTATTAATCGCAATCTTGTGGATACATCAAAGATACGATTGGAATTGACAGAGCGCGCGATGTTTACGGATTATAAGGCTGCGCTTCACAATGTGGAGAAGCTCAATCTGGCAGGAGTACAGCTTTATCTGGATGACTTTGGAACAGGTTATTCCAATCTTGAAAGGATTATCAGCTGCCCGTTCCATACCATTAAATTTGACAAGTCCTTACTCCATAAGGCAGTACATGACAGTAGTGTGGATGATTTGTTGGTTCACATGGTAAATGTGTTTAAGAAAAACGGATTTGTCCTTTTGGTGGAGGGTGTTGAAAACCGTGAACAGAGTGAATACTGTATAGAAAAAGGATTCGATTATATTCAGGGATATCAATATGCGCAGGCTGTGCCGGCGGAACAGATTCATGATTATTTTAAAAAAAGATAAGAAAAAAGCAGTTCTTCTGATTCAGAAGAGCTGCTTTATTAAATATTGGTATATTTCCTGGTTTTTGTTCTGCCAATTATCACAGATGGCGGAGGCCATCTCCTCGGTTGGAACGGAAAGTGTGATATTTACCAGACAGATTTCTCTGTCCTTTGCTATCAATTGAGCTTCATATTCGCCGGAAGTGGATTTATAATAATTTGCCTGTACTGAAGCCTCGTTACGCAGCGTAAATTCATTCTCACGAAGATAAGTATCAATGTCTTGCTGGATGGCGTCGCTAATCCGGTTGCGGAAAAATTGTAATGTTTCCTGTCCTTCCTCGGAGATTGCAAGGTGCGTGCGGTTGCGGATAGACTGGCTGTTAATCATTCCGGCATCTGTTAGCTCACTGATAACCTGCTGTAGCGTGAGAAAGTTGGTATAGTCCTTCTCCAATATGAAATCACTGATTTGTGCTACGGTCAGAGGAAAGGATACTCTGTCGAGCATATATAAAACAATTAATTTGTAAAGTGTTAATGGGTCTTGTAACATAATATTATTCCTTTATTATTTGAGTATTGATGCATGACTTCCCTGTTGGCGGTTTTCATTGCGCATCAGGCGATGGAGAGAATTTAAAACATTTCGTTTGTTGAGACTCCACCGTGGTTCAATCAGCAGATCCTTCGGTCCGTCCCCTGTTACACGGTGAATCACAATATCGGGTGCCAGGTGCTCCAGACATTGTACGGTGAGCTCCAGATATTCCTCCAAAGTGGGAAGACGGAACAGTTGATGTGTGTAATCATCGGCCAAATCCGTTCCTTTGAGAATATGTAGCAATTGTAATTTGACACCAAATGGATGTAAAGTATTTAAATAGTCTGCGGTCTGCAATATCATAGAATTTGTCTCTCTGGGAAGACCGAGTATCATATGTGCAATTACCGGAATATCCAGCGCTTTCAGCTGCAGGAAAGCAGCTTCGAAGACAGAAAGAGTATAGCCGCGCCTGATATAGGAGGCAGTGGCTTCGTGAATTGTTTGAAGTCCCAATTCCACCCATATGAATTTATGAGGAAAATCTTTTTTTAGCGAGATAAGTAGTGACAGTACCTCATCAGGAAGACAGTCCGGTCTTGTGGCAATAGAGATTCCACAGACCTGAGGGTGGACCAATGCTTCTCGATAGACTTTTCTTAAATACTCAACCGGTGCATAGGTGTTTGTATATGCCTGGAAATAGGCAATAAACGAGTCTCCGACATTTTTATCGCCGAAGAGCGAGAGACCTTCAGCTATTTGAGTTGCGATATCTTTGCCTCTGGTATCTACCGCAAAATCACCGCTACCGCCGGCACTACAGAAGACACAGCCCCGAGTGTCCAGTGTTCCGTCCCTGTTGGGACAGGACATATGGGCATTCAGGGCTATTTTGTAGCATTTGTGATGAAAGATGTTCTTGCAGTAGGAATCCAGAGAATAGTATGGTTTTCCATGCCAATTGACATCCATCTGTTTATCTCCTGATATGTGATTTCACTGCTTCTGCAACTAATGTCGCTACTTCCGGGTTGAAAGCCTGTGGCATAATGTTGTTTTCGTTTAATTCAGAAGCGGGTACCAGACTGGCGATTGCTTCGGCAGCTGCAAGTTTCATCTCCTCGGTAATCTGTGTGGCGCGTCCTTCCAGTACACCCTTAAAGATTCCGGGGAAAGCAACTACATTATTTACCTGATTGGGGAAATCACTTCTTCCTGTGCCGACTACTCTTGCACCGGCAGCTTTTGCCAAATCCGGAAGAATCTCCGGGTCAGGATTTGCCATTGCGAAAAGAATGGAGTCGTGATTCATGGAAGAAACCATTTCCTGTGTAACAATATTGGGAGCGGAAACACCGACGAAGATATCGGCACCTTTCATGGCATCAGCCAGAGAACCGGTAAGCTGTTCTTTGTTGGTGAATTCTGTCATTTTTTCCTGCATCCAGTTAAGACCATCTGTCTTTTTTGAGATAATGCCAACCTTGTCGCACATAATGACATTGGTAAAACCATAGGTAAGAAGAAGTTTTGTGATTGCGATTCCGGCACTGCCTGCTCCGTTTACAACAACTTTGCAGTCTTCTTTTTTCTTGCCTACTAC
>JAILPF010000537.1 GCA_024699575.1 Acetatifactor sp.
AATCGTATTTTTCTGTAAGAATGGAGCCGCTTCAACACAGATATCTCCATAATATGCGCGACTTCCGTTTTTTCCCATGGATAACAAAATTAATGGGATAGCATATTCTTTCCTTAATCGTTCAATTCCTTTATCATAATCCTCTTCCCCTGTAAACCATTGAATTTCATTATCAGAAATTTTCAGGATGTCACAAACTCCTAGACCATACCTGATTTGTTCTCTGGCCGTTTCCAGGTTCTCCCACAGAGGCTCTCGCAAATTCGGATCAAAGGAAATCAAACACCCCTGTTCTTTTGCAATCCGTACCGCTTTTTTTGTTGCTTTTCGTACCCCTTCATTTGTCAGGGAAAGCGAGCCAAAATGAAACATCAATGTTTGTTTCAATAGTTCCGTAGGAATTTCCTCCTCTGTGAGCATCATATCCGCTCCCGGATTACGATAGAAGGAAAAATCACGATCTCCATCTTCATAAGTGTGCACAAATGCAAGCGTCGTAGGAATATTCTCATCCATCAGCAGATAGTCTGCGTTAATTCCCACCTGTTCAATCACACTTTTTAAATGTCTACCCAGAAAGTCATTTCCCACTTTTCCAATAAATGCACATTTTTTGCCAAGCTTTGTCAGCATCGCCAACACATTGCACGGAGCACCACCCGGATTTGCTTCAAACAGATAATTCCCCTGCTCGGATGTACCATTTTGCGTAAAATCAATCAGCAGCTCTCCCAGCGCAACTACATCAAATTTCTTTCCCATTGCTTTCTCCTTCAGCATTTTGCATGTATCGTAATCAGTCCACCAGATCATACTTTAACACGTCAATTTTAGCTGTTCCATCTACATAAAAAGAGATTCCGTCAGCTTCCTGCTCTGTGTATATAGTAGCTGTGAGAACATATTCCCCATCGTTGACAAATACCTCTGCACTGCATCGATCCAGCAAGATTCTCAACCGTATACAACCGCCTTTATTTGCTTCGTCTACCAGACATCTTCTCTGATGAATAATTGCTCTTCTTGATCCCGAAAACTTTCGATCTATTTTAACGATTGATTCATAAGGACGAAAGCTTACAGAAGTATGATAGCTCTCATTTTTTGCAAAGCGAATTGCAAATTTCCGAAAAATATTGTCCACTTCAGCCGGTTGTATTTGTACTTCCAGATCAATCCGTCGTCCAAGAACGCCCGGCAGTTCCATTTCCCCAGAAAAAATAACATCCGAATATTTTACTTCATTTTTTCGGTATGCCACAATCTCTCTGACCGGTTGCTGATATAGTCTGCCATTTTTTATAGTCAATTCTCTGGGAATACTCATCTGCCCGAACCAAGGCTGTTCCGGGGAATGAAGGTTGCAAGTATCCCAGTTTTGCATCCAGCCAATCATGATGCGTCTGCCGTCAGGAGCCGCAATGGTCTGGGGAGCATAAAAATCAATTCCATAGTCAATCGCCTGATTTCCTTCACCTGAAAACTGCCGTGTCTCCTCATCATAGTCTCCAATCAGGCCGAGAGTACCGTTTCCATTATGGTATTCAAATCCCTGTGGCAGCATATCCTGTGGACTTGTAATCAAAACATGTTTCCCTTCCAGTTCAAAGAAATCCGGGCACTCCCACATTCTTCCAAAACGTTTGTTATTGCTTTCCAATATACCGGCGGATTGCCAGTGGAAGCCGTCTGCACTTTCAAACAGCAAAATTCTCCCATCATGCTCCTGATTGCAGTTCGCGATCACACATGCAAAAGTACCGTCTTTTTTGCGCCAGATTTTCGGATCACGGAAATCATATTTGCTTCCGTCCTGTGGCAGATCCTTCTCTGTCAGTACCGGATTCCCTGCATATTTTTCATAGTCCATGCCATCTCCTACAGCAATGCACTGTACCTGTACATCACGCACAGAGCCATCCGGCTGCTTTTCTTTAGAAACACCGGTATACATCAGCAATTGCCTTCCATCCGCAAGAACTGTTGCACTTCCCGAAAAACATCCCGCGTAATCATAGGGCATATCCGGTGCTAATGCAACCGGCAAATACTCCCAATGTATCAAATCCCGGCTGACAGCATGTCCCCAGTGCATCGGACCCCAATGGGAATCAAACGGATGATATTGATAGAATAAATGATATTTTCCCTGATAATAACAAAATCCATTGGGATCATTCATCCAGCCAACGCGTGTGGAAAGATGAAAACCGGGTCTGCTTTCATCCAAAATTTTCTTCTCTGCTTCTTCCTCATATCTTCTCACATCTCGCAATGCTTGACTCGTCATAATTTATTCTCCTTCTTTTCTGCGATACATTTCCATCTCTGAAAAAGTTGCCTCTCCCAGAACAAACAATCCCAAAGCCCGGCCTGTGTAATCATACATTCGAAAACTCAAAGCCGTCTCTCGATTAACATAAGCTACTCCAACGGTTCCTTCGGTTAGAATTTCAAAGGTATATGTCCCGTCTGCCGCAGGCCGGACCGGACTTTCCAATTCCACATCGTAGGGAAATGTTTTTCCTCCCTCCTCAGACATCCTCAGCCAGGATCTGAATACCAATCGCCCTCTGTCAGGTTCTAGATATAGATAATAGCCCTCTTTCATCTCCTGGTTAACGTGAAGTACAACTCCCACCTGGGTTGCATTCTTTGGATGTATCACCGTTTTTATGTAACAGCTTTCTTCCATATTCTGCATCAACATCATCTTCTGCGTTGAAACGCCGGTCGCATTAAAGCTCTTCTCCTCTACATTCCATCCGTCAGTGATTTCTGTATAAATATTCGGAACCTGTTGATAAAAAGCATTACGAAATACTTGAGGCATCGCAAGCCCTAAATCTCCATCTGCTTTCTGTTCCAATTGATGGATTACCATGTTTCCTCCCCAGTCCCATGTTCGGTAGTCTTTTGCCTCAACACGACTGGGCCAAAAACCAAATAAGTCCTGCTCCTTTTCCGGGTTCCATCCAAATAGGAACCGTTCATCGCCTGTTCCGGCCGTTTTGGCCGCATAAAAAGCTCTTCCATCCAATCTATGATTCCTCGGAATCATCCATTCCGTCTCTCCTACGCGACGTTTGAGATAATAGGTTCCGAATAAAGTGGTATAGCTGGAAAAAACAAGGTACACCCAATCTCCCATCCGGAAGCAATCCGGGCACTCCAAGGCCCCGTTAAACCGTCTGGGATAATAAATCGGTTCACGTACTTCCCAGTGCTTTAAGTCTTTAGAAACGCACAGTCCAACGCATCCGGTCTGACTATGGATATCTTTTTTGCGTGCGGCCAACAGCATCCAAAACTCGTCCAGTTCTTCCCGATAGATAATTCTGGGGTCGCGCCAATCTGAGAAATCATAAATCTCCCCATCCGGGCCGAAGGTATCTTCCTCAACATATTCCCACTGATTCAAACTGCCATCCTTACTGATATAATGGGTAATCAACTGTCTGTTTTCCGGGAAAATGCAGGCAAATAAATGATATTGTCCCTTATAAAAAATAACATCTCCTGTTCCACCAAGAACATGAATCGGAACTTCCTCACTTCTGTGCAGCAAATCCTTTGTAGCCAAATGGTGCCATCCGTGTACTGCATTTTCATCCGGACTTTTCCAACCTTTCAGGTAAAATAAATGATAAGTTCCGTCTATATATTTCGGAATAACATCTCCGCATCTTGCACCAAGTGCCTGATAAAAAACAGACTCCATTTTTAAGTCATCCTCCGATTTTATACTTGGAAACGCAATATTGCACTCTCCAGACGTTCTGCGTCCTCACTGAGTTTTTTCGCTTTTTCCTCAAGCGTTCCCACAACAGAAGTTTGCTCCGTCATAGTGGCTGTGATTTCCTGGGAAGCAGCAGCTTCCTCCTGCGCTGCGGCAGAGATGTTTTGAATGGAATCCTGAATTTGAACTTTTTCATTTCCCAATCTCTGCATCTGAGTAGTAATGTCCCCAATTCCGTCCACAAGTTCACTGACACATATTTTTATCTGATTAAATACATTCACTGTCTGAATCAATG
>JAILPF010000542.1 GCA_024699575.1 Acetatifactor sp.
ACGCTCAGCGGCCCACTTAGCGTTCCAATCATCAATCAAAGCCTGTGCCTTCTCATCATCTTTCTCCATTACATATGTCAGGAAAAACTGCTGTCCGTCAAGCTCGATAGCATTTTTGATGTTACTGAAGGTCGCATTTCCTACAATAGGAGAAAGAGGCTCTACACCATAACTAAGAAGCTCATGCACAAAAGGATCATCCACTTCCAGATTCATATTGGAAGGAATCTCTGTATCAGCAAACGGATTCTCAAGCATATAGGTAAGGAATGCTTTTGCAAGTTCGGGAGACTGTGTATCCTTGGAGATACCCCACTGTTTTCCTGCGCCGGCCTTGATATTCTTAGCACCGGGGAAGGGGAACATACCGATATCTTCTTTATTTGCTCCCAGCTCTACGAACTGAGAAGGAAGCCATGTCTCAGAATAGTGCATAGCAACCTTGCCCTGCGCCAAATCCAGTTTAAACTGATCCCAGTTTGCGGACATAATATCTTCTTCCAGCTGACCTTTCTTATAAAGGTTGCGAACAATATCCATGGATGCAAGCATTACATCATCATAGATAGCATCCTGCTCGGCATATTTATTCTCGCCTCGCTCGTCTCCTGCTGTAAGGTTAACCTCACCCCAGCCACACCATGCATAGATAGGCCATATATCCTTAAATGCGGTACCTACAGGAGTAATTCCTGCAGCCTGAAGCTTGTCACAAACCTCATAGAACTCTTCTACTGTCATGGGAATGCTCTCAATTCCCGCCTGAGCAAATGCCTGTTTGTTATAAATCATTCCGCAATAAGAAACAGTCAACGGCAATACATAAAGATTGCCGTCCGTGCCCCGGCCATTCTCATAAAAGAGAATATCATCAGCGGTGAATGGCAAATCATCAATGGGCATAAAATAATCTGCGTAAGTATCCTGATTGATAGGGTCTACCACATAGAACAGGTCAGGAGCCTCTCCTCCTGCAATTCTGGTGGGTATCACATCATCGTACTCCTTGATTGTCTCAAACTCGACTGTAGTACCGGGATGTTCACTCATAAATTTCTCAGCATATGCAATCAGTGTATCCTCAATGTCTGTTCTATTACTTGCAACCACAATCTTACCGGACAGTTCTACTTCTTCGGCAGGTGCTTCCTGTTCGTCCGACTCCGTGCTTGCAGCTGTTGTGCTACTTGTGTCGGCAACAGTACTTGCTTCATTATTTGCTGTCTCATTACCGCTTCCGCAACCGGCAAGCATACCGACGGTCATTACAGCGGTCAAAAGTAACGCTAATGGTTTCTTCATTTCTTTTCCTCCCAAATATCCTTTTCGTTTTTAGTTTTTTGATAACGGAAGTTGCAACTTCTGTATGTATCATATCGAATCATAGAGGTGTTTTAAATTGCTTATCTTTGGTTTTCTATACAATTTTTTGGTTCCCGTTTTCATCAAATGCACTGACATAGTCCACAATCTCGTCAAAATTCGCCCATGCCATCCCCACTTTCTGATCGGCTGCTCCATAACTCATAATCAATTCTTCATCCATCACAATTCCACCTGTGGTAAAGATGCAGGGGCATGCAAATTTATCGGGCAGCTCCCAATCCTGCTTTGCATACATCAGACGTTTGGGACATCTGTGAATAATCTTGGGGAAATCATTCTCCTGTTCTTCCACAATCATAAAAGACTGAGTATATCCGTAATCCGGCAGCTGTTTGCCATGATAAGATACGAGCCATTTACCCTCCCCGATTTCAATGGGAGGGAAGCTTGCTCCCACACGTTCCTCCTCCCAGTCAAACTCCCCCTTCGCCAATAATCTGTGGATACAATTCCCTGTGGCAAAATCTTCCAGATGTTGCGCTGCTGCCAGGAAAATAGAAGGTTTATAAACACCTTTTCCTGCATCAAATCTATCCGGGTTATCCGGTCTATGCAGCATGACATACTGCATTTTCCCGTCAATCTTCATCTTTCTGGGAAAGAAGAAAACATCTCTGTTGTCTGTGATATTTCCGTCTGTCAGATTGCAGACGTAAGAAAATGCCTTCTCATACTCCCCTTTTTTTAGCTTCTCCAGATCCAGTTTAAAAAGTACTGTCGTAGTGTCATTGCAATATGCTGTGGTTCCGAATGGATTGTCAGGATTCATTGCCCAATCCGGAAGATTATCTCTTCTCTTATCCCCCTCCCAATACGGTCCGGGTGGAAACATTCTGCACGCAGTCGTCAGATACAATTCTCCTTCCAGATAAAAGATACGTGGGTCTTCAATGCATCCATTGGCATGGTTGACGACCATCTCTCCATTTATATTTTCGATGTACATCTTGTCCAACTCGTACTCCAACGCAGGTGCCAGTGCAGGTCTGGAGAAATCCGGTTGCCACGTCTCACCTTTATCATCGCTTTTAGCATATCCAAGAAAAATGGGATAAGGATCACTTTTTCCCTTTAAATTCTTCTGTGGCCACGGTCCTGTCGCACGGAACAGCATGTGTAACGTATCGGAATCCGGATCCTTTACAATCGCCGGATTTAACACCATCGTATCCGCCCACATACATCCTTCCTTCGGCTCCAACACCGGTCTATCGGAGTATCGAATAATCGGCTTATTCATCTTCCTCTCATCCTCCTATTTTTCGTTTTTTAAGGTCTACCGATTGTAATGCAGACTTTTTTTCAAATAAATCGTAGCATACCCCAAAAGCGAAAAAAACAGCCGGACTTTTGATTCCTCTACAATTTTTTAGAAGAACCATTTCCGACTGTTTTTTATTAATAAACCGAATTCCTGTAATCCTTAGGAGACATATCATATTTCTTTTTGAACGCTCTTCCAAAACTCACCGCATCCTCATAACCCACCATGTTGCCAATCTCATACACCTTGATTTTAGGGTCACGAAGCAGTTTTTTTGCGTGTTCCATACGGATGTTCAACAGATATTCCGAAAAATTCATACCTGTCTCCACCTTAAACAGATTGCTGAAATAAGAGGCGTTAAGCTCCACATAATCGGCAATATCATTCAATGTAATCTGATCCCGGTAATGCTCCTCAATAAAGGTCTTAGCCAGCTCGATTCGCTTCTTGCTCTTTTTCTCCCTCTCCGCTCGGATATATTCCACAACATCCAGAAGGAGAGAGTTCATATAGGTCTTTAACTCACGGTATGTATTGAGATAATCAATAAAAAAATGCACATCCTGCCCCTGAGTCCTTAAGACATTTTCAAAATCTTTGACTCGCACAATCAACATATCAATCAGGTTGTGCATGTATTTGCGGAATTTATCCGGATGACAGTAACTCAGATCAAGGAAAATCTGTTCCATCGCTTTCTTGGCCTTGATATAATCACACAGTTCCAAATCATGTATCAGGGTGCTGACCATAGGCTCTAAATCATACACGATATCAATACATTTTCCCTCCACATCCTCATATGCAATCAACTGATTCTGTCCCAGATAGAATCTGGACAAAACAGCTATTTCTGCCTCTTCGAATGCCTGTGGGATCTCATCCTTTTCCAGATGAATCCGGCTCTGTCCCACTGTGCCGGTATTCTCATTTTCATCTCCGTTTTTCAGGACATCGTGAATCGTCTGCGCAAGCCTGGAAAGCACCTCTTGCGAGTCTGCAAAAAGGAGAAGCACTATCTCCTGTCCCAGTCTGAAATAACAGTAGGAACAATCTTTTTCCTGCTGAAGTGCCCGTGCAAGCCTCTCCTCATCCTCCACCAACTTTCTTTCATACTGATCTGCATCCAGAAACTGCTTATAATACTGATCCACCATCGCTCTCACAGCCATGTAGCAGGAGTAACCAGTAGCGATTCCCAATCCGCCCAGCTTCTCAAGGCACTGAGTGACATCCTCCTTTGCATTCATAAGCTTCTTCATATATTCTGCAACCAGCACAGCTTTATTTTGATGGTTGCTCTCTGCGGTAATCTTATCCTCGAACAAAGTCTTTTCCACTTTTTCGATTCGTTCCAACAGTTCCTTTTTCTGAAAAGGTTTCAGTAGATAGTCCACCGCACCGCTCATAAAGGCTGTTCTGACATAATTGTAATCATCATAACCACTCAGAACAATAATCCGAAGCTCAGGATATTGTTCTCTGACTCTGCGAATGAGCTCAATCCCATCCATAATCGGCATGCGTACATCCGTGATGATCAGTTCCGTATCCGGGAATTTTGCAAGTTCTCTAAGCGCAATCTCCCCGTCTGCGGCCTCTGCAACCACTTCCCAGTCATTGGATGCGCCTGTAATGATTTTTCTCATTCCCGCTCTTATCACTTCGTCATCATCAACTAACAGAATTTTCATGGGTGTCCCCCCTCTTGCTTTCCGTCAATGTATTCTGTACAATATCAGTATATCGTAAGATTACGTGCTTGGAAAGGTGGCAAATGTGAAAAAATTTACAACACTTTTTAAAAATACATCTATCTTTATCCGTCTTGCCCTGATTATCATCGCAGTAATGATTGTAATGCTTATTCTTTTCATCATTACCTCGCTCAATTATAAGCGGGAAAAAATTGCCTATATCTATGATGCGGTTAATCAGACCAACCATCAGACCATCAATAAAATAGACGACTATATAGAGGATATTTCCAATATTACCAAAATTCCCCTCACATACAAACAGTTGGACGAAACCTACATGACCCGGTTAAACGCATTTAACGAAACCGGCGAAAACACCTATGAATTCCAACAGCTGAACGAACAAATCTTTGAAGAAATCTTCACCTACAAAAAGTCCGTCAACTCCTGTTTTATTTACAATCTGCAGGGTTCCGGTGACTACAAAGTAAAATACGCCATCTATCAGCCCAAAAATCCTGTGGAAGAGGAATGGTTTTTGAAAAGTCAGGAAGCTTTCGGCAAACCGGTTCTGATAGATACTTATGAGCTTCCCAACATTGTAAATGAACGTTTGGAGCCTGTCTATGTCTTCGGCGTGGCAAGAGGAATCGTACAGTTAAAAACTGCTTCTGTCATCGGAATCCTTCTGGTAAACACGGAAGTTTCTTATTTCGAAGAGCTCTGCGACAACATGAAGTTAACCGACAATCATCGTGTCATCATCCTTCATGATGACTACACCATCTATGATACCGACGCGAAAAAAATTGCTTCCACCGCAGATGATATACTCGCATCCATCCCCGGAAGTACCGACAAAGAAATGTGTTCCCTGTCGCTGAACGGAGAAAAAATGCTGGCCTCTTCCGCACTTTCCTCATCCAGCGGTTGGCGAATTATCAGTTTGATTCCCGAGAAAGAACTGCTGGCAGAAATCACTCAGATTCAACAGCGCAATATTACCGTTCTTCTGCTTGTCATGACTCTTTCGCTATTCGTGCTGTTCTTTGCCACCAGAAGAATTGTCACCCCCCTGAACCGGTTGAGTAAAGTAATGAAAATAGCGGAATCCGGTGATTTCGATACCCATGTGCAGGTGGACAGCCATGATGAAGTGGGAATGTTGGCAGAATCCTATAATTCCCTATTGGATAAAATCAATGAACTGATTCAGGAAGTATACGTGGAGAAAATTACCGCCGGAGAGATGGAGCTGCAGATGCTCCAATCCCAAATCAATCCCCACTTTCTCTACAACACTCTGGAATCCATCAGCATGATGGCAACACTCAATGATGATGAGGATGCTGCAGATATGGCTGCTTTGCTTGGCAGCATTCTGCGCTACAGTATCAGTGATATGAATCAGCTGGTTTCCCTCGGCGATGAGATTGCCCAGGTGCGTAAATATATACAGCTGCAGGAACAAAGATTCCACTCCCAATACCATGTGGAATTGGAAATCGACCCGAAATACTACTCCTTCATCACTCCCAAAATGATTCTACAGCCCATTGTGGAAAATGCCATCTATCACGGTATGTCTTCTGTGAGAAGCGGTGGCATCATCAGCGTAACCGCCACTCAGCCCGACAGAAATACTTTACTTTTGCTTGTACACGATAACGGCACCGGAATGGATGCCGAGCAGGTCAGAAATCTCAACGGATACATCCGGGAGGAGAACAATTTATTCAAGAGTATCGGCATGCGTAATGTCAATCGCAGAATTCAGTTATTCTGCGGTTCAGACTATGGTGTTCATGTGGAAAGTACTCCCGATGAGGGAACCACTGTAACCTTACAGCTTCGAATTGATACAAATTAAGCTTTTACTTTATGCTTAAATTTGCTCTTATCAACTCGCAGCGCTGTTTGACGCAATCCACACTGCGCAGGGGATCCTGGGGAGTATGGAATGCATAATCCACAAGCTGTTCCACCGTGGTGGTTGCAACATGCAATCTGGTATCATCGGATGCATAGTAGATAAATACTTTGCCTTCCTCATTTACCACCGCTCCGTTGGTAAAGACCACGTTGGACACATCTCCCACCCGTTCTTCACCAAGAGGCGCAATAAAGAAGCCTGAGGGCTCTGCGATTAATTTCCACGGCTCCTTAAGAGATGTAGCAAACACATACAGCACATATCTTAAGCCAGCCGCTGTGTTTCGCACGCCATGGGCAATGTGAATCCATCCCTTGTCTGTCTTGATAGGCACTGCACCGGACCCATTTTTCTCCTCGGTAATCGTATGATATTTTCTTCTACTCACAATGATTTCCTCTCCGATTTCCGGATGCTCAATATCCTCACACAATGCAAATCCCACACCTCCGCCGGAACCGGTATTGATAAAATCATCCTGAGGTCTCGTGTAAAAAGCATATTTTCCCTGCACAAATTCCGGATGCAGAACCACATTTCTCTGTTGTGGAGACTGTGTTTTCAAATTAGGCAGTCTCTCCCAGGTTTTCAAGTCCTTGGTCCGCACAATTCCGGCAGCTGCATTCGCTGCCGAAAGGCTTGGGTTGGAGGTATCTTTGCTCTCAGAACAGAACACGCCATATATATATCCATCCTCATGCGCTGTCAGTCTCATATCATACACATTTGTCTCATTTTTTTCGGTATCCGGCAGCAGTACCGGATAGTCCCAGAATCGAAATCCATCCACGCCGTTGTCGCTCTCCGTCACTGCAAAAAATGATTTTCTGTCGTTTCCTTCCACTCTGGCAACCAAGTAATATTTCCCGTTACGATAGAGTGCTCCGGCATTAAATACTGCATTGACTCCCAGTCGCTCCATAAAATACGGGTTAGTCTCCTTACACAAATCATATTTCCAGAAATAAGGAATATGATCTCTTGTC
>JAILPF010000550.1 GCA_024699575.1 Acetatifactor sp.
GCACCCTCATATCCTAATTTTCGCAAAATCATTTTCCGATCCACAGTGGTCTGATTTTCTATCATGTATAAACAGACAATATTCTTCCCATCCATCTCATACATTCCAATATCTTCAAATTGATTTTGCAATGGCTTCCCCGGAATGCGATAAATACTCTCCGTAGATGCTATAACCAAACTATCGCTCCTCAAATAATCAGATGATGCCATTTCTTCGCTCTCGTATAAGAGAGCGTTCACACAATCCGCAAACACATCCGGAAAGCTCTCCAGCACTTTTTGCGTTAAATCTTTTTCACCCATTTACTCTTCCTTTCTATTTTATTTTTCGCAGGAAGAGCTCCATCTCCCTGCTTTTTGATAGGGATTTCAGCAAGGATTCTGGTTTCGACGGGCTTCGCCCAAGATTCTTAGAATTTAGAATATTTACCTTTGCCAGTTTCAGCATAGCACTTTTCCATTTATGTTGTCAATAAATATTGTGTAAAAATATTATCGTTTATTCGTTCAATCAGCTAATATCATATTTCTATGTTGTATTAACCACATACTGATTCACAAATCTTAATCGGGATATCTACTTGGTCACATCAATGGCAGTTCGCCAATTTCCAAGTACAAAAACTTCACAAAGAAGGAAACATGAGGTAGAATAGAAATAATAAAATTAAAAAAAACAAATTCCGGTACATAAAAAGAATTGGCATTTTGAGGTTTCCCCCAAAATGCCAATCTTTTATGTGTTGTGTTATTATTTCACGTTTAAGCTTAGCCAAGTAAGGACATAACACCCTGATTGGACTGGTTAGCTTGTGGCAACATTGCCTGACCTGCCTGAGCAAGGATGTTGTTGATGGTGTGCTCAATTAATTGAGTCTGCCGCCACTGGTATAGTCCATTTCCTTCCGCTCGATAAACTCATTTGTTGTCTGACATGAAGCTGCCAGACGGAATAACTTATCCAGCTTTTCTTCACTTGTCACTTTTAGCAGTTCATCCTTCAGTTCCTCCGTGACTTCTCCACGCAACTCCAATAGTTCAATAATCGACTTGGCTCTTCCTTCTGCTCTTCCTTCTGCTCTAGCCTCTTCCTTTTCCTGTTGTAAAACCTTGACAATATTATACTCGATCGGCATATCACTCACTCCATCTCTGTTCCAATCAGAAATCATACGTGCAACACTTTCCTTATCGTTGCAAACTGTCAAAAGGATGTGGCTCACCCACCCTGCAAATTCTTCCTGTTCCTGCCTGCTAAGCCCCTTCACACGATCATGCGCCTTCTGCAAGATTTCTAACAATTGTTTACTGCTACGAAACTTATCACAATACATGATATTATCGATTACCTGATTCGTTGAAAGAATATCCTCTTCCTGTATTTTGCTTAAATCTACCAAATAGTATTCCAAATTTAAAACATGATTCCCAAATGTCTCTCCACACAGCTGATACTTCTGCAAGCTTTTCTCGGCAGTCCATGTTGCACTTCCATTGTAAAAAACTATTGGCACCATTGCCGGTATTCGAAACTCTTTACGTTCTCTGATATCCTTACTTGTTTCCAGAAAATATCTCAATAAATTGTTTACCACATAAACCAATATACGAAAAATCATCGTGTAATCTACGGTTGATTGCAGTTCTTGAAGAATAAATATGTATAGACTCTTTCCATCTCTACGTAACACCTTGTAGATGATATCTGCTTCCCGTCCCTCATAGTCCTTATCGATAAATTCCTTGTCAACCAGCTCCAACTGACTCTCCGTCAATTCCTGCATCCAATCAGCCTTCACATATTTTTTTAAAAAATGTAAAAACTGTTTCGGATGCGACAGGCTCTCCTTATACCCCTTATCATGCGGCTGTGCGACATCTTTCTTTTGTGTTTCATCGTTCATTAACATCCTTCCTTTCTGAGGTTATTCCCTCTGTAAGATACAGGAAGCATGTCACCTTCCTGCTCTTTTTTCCTAGATTTTTAAATGGAATTAAGCAAGAAGTTCGATAAAAATAGAAAACCCTACGTTTTTAGAAAAGAAGAAAAAATATGAAATTCTTTGCTCAAAATAATCGTACCACGATGTACTTTATCTTGTCAATAAATATTGTGTAAAAGTATTATCGGTTATTCGTTCATTTCATCAATTAGTTCAAAAACCACCGTGGCTCGCTTGATTTCCTTGAGTTGACCAAGAACATATTTCTATGTTATATTAAACTAGTACTAAATTCATAAACTTCTACATGGGATATTCCATGATGCCACCCCTCATCTCTATCGTCCTCTTCGAAGACAGTCGAAAAAATTAACGCTACAACAAATCCTTGTATATCCATCGTGCACAAATTAAAGCATAGAAAGGGATTTCGATGCATGGCTCACTCTCTTTATTCCTCATGAGATTTCACGGATTTAATACCTGTTAACCCATTTTGAAGAATTCGATAGGATTTATCAGGAACTCTTTCAAATGCGTCATAAACCAGAGGAGTTGATTTACAGGTATCAAAACATTTTCCTTGAAACCGATTTGTATGAAGAAAGCCTCGTGTTAGGCGATATGTTCAAAGAGCTTCAGGAGCAAAAGCAAGAACTACAGCAAGAGCTACAAAGAATAAACCTACAACTCCAGAATCAAAAACAAAAGTTGCAGGAAATAGATACTATCATTCAGCAAACTGGCACGTGTTCTACTAGGATATGATAACAGTGTTCTGGTCACGGCTACGTATATTTGTATAGAAATCTTTCATTATTGATTACCATTATTGATTATTGCAACAATATTGAATGATTACGAATGACCATAGGTTGACAATATGGCATATATGCCATATAATATAATCAGAGGAGAAACCATGACACAATTTACAGTTGCTTATGAAAAAGAAAATGGTGAATCGCCGGTAGAAGAATTCTTAAATAGCCTTGATATCAAGATGAGAGCCAAGGTGTACGGTATGTTATCCATACTTCAA
>JAILPF010000551.1 GCA_024699575.1 Acetatifactor sp.
GGTTCTCACGCCTGTCTTAGTCAGGAAATTATTGGTGTCTATCATAATACCTGCATACATAGCATCTGCCTCTACCGGTTTTAGCTTAATACCATCATCGATATACTGTAAAATCTCTGCTACCATTTCACAGGCAGAAGATGCATATGGTTCAATGTAGGAAAGTACTGCATTGTCAATCGCCTCGCCGGTCTTACGATGATGGTCAAGGATAACAACCGTCTGTGTCTGGTGCAGTAAATCCGGACACTCTGTATAGCTTGGACGGTTTACATCTACTACTACTAAAAGCGTGTCATTGTTTACAATTTCTTTTGCTCTTGCACCATTAATAATAATGTCCTCTTCATAATCCGGACTGTTTTGAATCCGCTCTGCATTTGCACGCACCGAGGCGGTAATTTCATTAATAACGATATACGCCCGCTTGCCAAGTGCTTTGGCAATACGATAAATACCAACTGCAGCACCAAAGCAGTCTACATCACCCACAGAGTGACCCATAACAACAACTTCATCCTTGGCTTCTACCAGTTCTTTAAGGGCATGCGCTTTTACACGTGCTTTTACACGGGTGTTTTTTTCGACCTGCATACTCTTGCCACCGTAATAGGAAATCTTTTCTCTTTCCTTAACAACTGCCTGATCGCCACCACGCCCCAGGGCAAGGTCAATCGCCGCTCTGGCTGCTTCATAGCTTCCAAGGTAAGAATCCTCATTTACACCGATACCGATACTAACTGTAACTGCCATGTCATTGCCGCGGCTGATGGAACGCACGTCCTCCAAAATAGAAAACCGCTCGCCCTGCAGCTTTGCCAGATACTTTTGCTGAAATACCACAAAATACTTATCTTTTTCCATCTTTCGCACAATCGCATCGATTTCCTGCATATATTTGCTGACCTTTCGGTCTACTAAAGCCACTAAAAGGGAACGCTTTACTTCATCCATGCTTTCAAGCGCTTCCTCATAATTATCAATGTAAATCAGGCCGGATACCATTTTCTGTTCCCGATTTTCCTGTATATATTGAAGGATTTCCGTCTCATCATACAGATACAGGTTAATCAGACAACTGTTATCACACAGTTTTTCTAAATCACGTCCCAGGCCTTTTGCATTCTCTTCCGCGTCTTCCTCCAGAACAATCCTCCGTAAAACAGCACGGTAACTGCGGTCTTCCAATGTAAAGTGCAGTTCTTCGTCCAATTCCCCCTGTGGGAAGAATGCCTTTGTAAGCTCCGGAATCACATTGTTAATATCTTTACGTGCTGCTTTTTCGTCATGTATAATGTCCACGAACTCATCATTTGCCCATAAAAGATGCCCCTCGATATCCAGAACACCCAGTGGCAGTTCCATCTCCCGCAATAATTGCTTTTGCACCTTACCGTAGGAAGCTGCATAACGCACCAGTGACGGTGAAATTCTATTTCGATAATGTACGTATAAAATCACAGCAACCACACAATAAAACAACGTATAGAGTATCATTGCCTGCCCAACCTGCTTGCTCGAAGTCAGCATATAAGCATGAATACTCATAAGGAGCGGCAAAATAATCATAATCAATGGCCAATGTAAATAAGATTTTATTGTTCCTCTCACGGTTACTTTCTTCTTCATACTCTAATCTCCCATTTATGAAAACAAAGCTACAAGGTATATTATAGCATTCTTCTTTCGGATTTAAAAGTCTTTTTTCAGAGTGTGAATTTCCGAATTTCCCCATTTGACTTATGAAATAAAATCGGTTACAATGCAAGCTATACGTTTAACTTTTAACAAGGAGGTTATTTTATTATGAAACGTACAAAATTACTTGCATGGCTCTTAGCGATTGCCCTAAGTTTTTCAACCATGGTTCCATCTGCTTTCGCAGCAGAAGTTCCAGCACAGGCTACCGGAGATGCTATTACTCCGGAAGAAGCTTCTTCCTTCCTGCCAGAGGCTTCTGAGTTTACCACTCACGTAGTTACCCTGCCGGCAGGTACGACATCCGTTGTAAAAGAAATCCATATGTCCCACAGCGGATATGTTTTTGTTCCAATGAGCATTACCGGCACACAAAAAAGCATCACTGTGGAAATGTTTTCTGATGCAGCCTGCACTTCTAAGATTGGCTATAGCAAAAGCCTTGGTTCTTCTTATTTAACCGCAACACTTTCTGCTCCAATCAGCAAAGAAGGCACTTATTATCTGCGATTTAGCACCTATAGTGCTATGGACAATAACGTAGATATTACTTTGCGCCCTTACTGCTATGATAGTTCTGAAAGAAAAATTGCGGCAAAGAAGACTGTTTACAGCTACTCAGGTAGCAACGACTTGATTTATCACAAAATCAGTATTGCAAAGCCGGGCTATATCAAGGTAGACGCAACTTCTAACAATTCCGTTGCTTCCCTTTATGTGACCTTGTGTAACAACAAGAAAAAGCCACAATCTGAGCAGTCTTACATTTCCAGCTCACTAAACACAGATGGTTTATATTTTGCTGTAAAAAAAGGTACTTATTATCTTGCAACTAAGTCCTCAGATATAGTATCATTAAAGTATACCTTTACCGCCGTAAAAGAAAAGAGTGGCGCAAAACAGGATAAAGCTGTTGCCATCAAGGCAGGCAGCACCGTAAAGGGATTGATTCAGTCTTCTGACAAAACTACAACCTACGATTATTACAAAGTATCTCTTAACAGTACAAAGAAGCTTTCTCTGACTGCAAGCACCAAGTGCAATGACCGCATTTCCTTTAAGGTTATCCCTGCAAACAGTAAGCTTCACCTGTTTGGTGATACCTTGTATCTGAGCAGTACCGGCAAGGAAACTTTTGTCTCAACTGACAAGCTTCCAAAAGGAACTTACTATATTCAGGTAAGCAAGTACCGCTCTACAACTTCCGGATTCTATACAATCAAATTTAACAAATAAAAGGAGGAAACATTATGGGTAAGTACGCAGGAACACAGACAGA